>JAZBOW010000307.1:0-6610 GCA_036351335.1 Bacteroidales bacterium
TCCTTCGTCGATTGTAATACCAGGATCCTGAACAACATTACCTGCGGTAGCAAAGTATGCTGCTACATCTGCTGATGCATTTGCTGCAGTTGTGCTATCTACATCATCTGCTGCTGATACGGTGAAAATTGTACTTGCCGCAACACTCCAGAACATATTGTTTTCCAGTGTAAGCTGCTGATTCTCGAATCTTGTATAAGAACATTCACCAGTCAATAACTCAATGTCGATTCCTTTGTCCTGGTTAACCATAATAGAATTGGCATAATGACCACCTGCATTGTCCCTGAATGTAACCAGTCTTTTACCAGCACCTTCACCAAGGCCCATATAGGTTACATTATAAATATTGGGGATGGCATAAGGTGTTCCAGTTTCGGGGTCAGTACCACCATCATGTTCACCAACACGATCTCCTCTTCCATATCCCTGCACTGCAAGCCAGAATTGTCCGTATCCGCTGTAACTTTGATCATAATCATAACAATCATCACCACAAAACGCAACTATAATATTATTCAAACGAGGCACGCCACCGAAAAATTCCACGCCGTCATCTTTATTGGCAAATACCTCGATATATTCGATTACGGTATTTCTTCCAACAGCACCAAGGGTAAGTCCATTGATTTCATTCCCTTCGCCAATATCGGTACCACCATGCCTGATGGATACATATTTTAATATACCGGAATCATCACCATCATTTGTGCCGCCGTATGCTCCACGTGGTTCATTTGTAGGAATTCCTTCAATTTGCTGCGGAACTGATGATGTATTTAAATTGGCTTTGCCAAGTATAATGATACCACCCCATAAACCGTTATCCAGATCAGGAACGGATCCTTGCAAATCGTCAGCTTCAGCAGTGAAAATGATGGGTAAATCAGCAGTTCCTTCTGCCATGATCTTACCTCCCATCGCTACAATGAGTGCAGATGCATTTTCGCCCTGACCGGCTTTTCCTTTAATTATAGTTCCTTTTTCAATGGTTAAGGTTTGTCCATCATTTACAAAAACAAATCCATTTAGGATATATATATTATCTGCAGTCCAGGTAGTTGTTCCTGTTCCACTTCCGTCATCAGTAATAGTAACTGTACTGACAAGATTGGAAATAAGTGCTTGATTACCACTCATAGCATCTCCCGTTGCATTATAAATACTGACATCGCTTGCAGGTTTAACAACGATTATTTCTTTTCCGTTTGAAGCAGTAGCTAATTCAATATGAATCACTGCTGACATTTCACCAGCTGTGTGTGTTACTGTCCACGTGCTTAAAGTTGCACTACCACCTTCAATCGCTACATCAAAACTTGCGTTATCAAGATTTCCAGTTGCGTCGTTGTTTTTATAAACACCTTCGTTGAATCCTGCAGCAACAACAAAATTACCTGCATCGGATGAAATATCCAGTGTAGTAAAGATAGGTGCCTGCGTTGGCTCAGCACATTCATCACATTTTTTACATCCTGAGAATACCATTAAAGTGGCCATAAAGATGAAAGCCGATAATTTTAAATTTGCTCTTTTCATTTTTTTATTTGAATTAATTACTATGGTTATTTTTTTGATCTTACAGTTGCAAATGAACGCATAGCGTATGACTGAAAAGTTAACTTAATGTTATGTTAAAGTTAACTTTGACATTTGGATAGAAGTTAAAATACCTTTGTCTGGCCTTGGATTAACTAAATAAAGGGATGTAGACCGTAGGATTTTTTGTAATCTGCGTTCTATATACTTGATATATATCAAGAAAAATTTTATATTTGTTGCAAATGCAGCCATTATGATCCACGAGAAATTTGTTAAATTGTTAAAAAAAGTAGCCCCTTTTACAGAAAAAGAACTAGCTGCTGCCGATCCTTTTTTTGAGATTATAAAGCTCAAAAAGAATGATTTGTTTCTTAAGGAAGGCCAAACTTCGGGAAAAATCGGTTTTGTCATCAGTGGCTTACTACGATGCTACCACATTATTAAAAATAAAGAAATTACGACAGAGTTCCTGTTGCCTGGTTCAATAGCTGCCGGCATGTTAAGCTTTCTGACGAATGAGCCGCAGCGTGAGAATATTGTTGCGCTGGAAAGAACAGAAATGGTAACTATCTCAAAGGAAGATCTATTTAAATTGTATGACAACAGTTGGAAATGGCAGCAAACCGGGAGAATACTAACGGAAATGAATTATGTAAGAATTGAAAAACGAAGCATTTGTCTGCAAACTCTTACTGCAAGGGAGAGGTATGATGAACTGTTAAAAGAAATGCCTGGGCTTATTGATCTTGTTCCATTACAATATATTGCATCATATTTGGGCATGTCGCCCGAAACATTCAGCAGGATCAGGAGTAAATAGTTAGCATTAATTCATATACTTTGAAAAGAGGGTCCAGTCTTTTGCCCAATTTATATCTTCAGAAGGATTGAAAGCTCCTTTGTAATTTACCGCACGAAACCAGTTGTCTTCGGGATAAACCGCCAAATTACTATTGACGTTATTTCGTGGTATAACATCAAATGTTAATCCGTCTAGTATGAAACCGGGATCTTTATTTTCATTGGCTGCAATTAGAAAGTAAGAAGCTAAATCCAGATTTGCTTCAGTTTCTTGTATAGTAGTTATTCCAGAACCTGGGTTTACTTTTAATGCTTGCCCGTCATTCATATCAAAGAAAATGTTGTTGTTAAATTTAAGCTGCCCATCCTGAAACTGATGATAGCTGCTTTGTGATACCAGATATTCAATGTCAACAGTTGTATTTTGCTGATAAAATATGGAATTGGCATAACTGCCGCCTGAATTTGCTCTGAAAGTGATGAGCTGTTTTTCATCACCATCATGCCTGCTTACATAAGTAGTGTTGTATATTGTTGGATTTGCTATAAGGTCGGTGCAATTTTCTTCTGAACATCCATCGTGTTCACCCAGCCGATCTCCTTTATTAAACCCTTGGATACCTATCCAGAATTGTCCTTTTCCATGAAATCCATCGTCATAATCAAAGGCATCATCTCCACAAAAAGCAACCAATATATTATTTAGTTGCGGGGCGCCGCCAAATATTTCAACTCCATCATCTTTGTTGGAAAAAACTTCTATAAACTCTATGACAGTTTCGCTTCCAACACCTCCCAGGGTGAGACCGTTTATTTCGCTTCCGTCACCAATATCAGTTCCGCCGTGACGGATAGAAATGTATCTGAGAACACCTGAATTGTCCTCATCATTAAGGCCACCATAAACGGCTCTAAATTCCGAATCAGGAATGCCTTCTATTTTGTTTTCGCCCAGGCTGGAATTTATTGTGGCATCGCCTAAAACAATCAATCCACCCCAAAGGCCATCATCCAGATCACTAACTGATCCATTCAGATCATCGAGTACAGAGGTAAAAATAATAGGATGCGCAGGTGTTCCGCTAGCCAATAAAGTACCTCCACGTGTGATAATCAGCGCAGAAGCATCTTCACCCTGACCTGTTTTTCCTTTTATAACAGTGCCAGCCTCAATCGTTAATGTTTGCCCATTATTTACATATACAAATCCATCCAGAACATATATGTTATTGGCCGTAAATGTTGTTGTTCCGGTTCCATTTCCATCATCTTTGATTAGAATAGTTTCATGCGTAATACCATCAAGGCCGATACTCTTGTATTCAGAATCATCCATTGAATTACCATAGGCATTATAAATGGATTCATTATTTGCCGGGTGAATGGTGAGAATTTCAGTCAGATCAGCTTCTTTATCAAGTGCAATACGGATACTGACATTTTTTTGTCCGGCTACATGTGTCACCAAGTAGGTTGTTAATTGAGCAGTGCCCCTGGTAAGTTCAACCTGAAAACTTTGGGCATCGAGATCACCACTTTTACCCGGGGCCCTGTAAACACCTTCATTAAAATAAACGGTCGCGATAAAAACTTTATCGCTTCCATTGATAGTAATAGAAGTCATTTCCGGAAAAGATTCGGGTAGGCTATCATCGTCTTTTCCACAAGAGTTAGTGAATAAAACGGTAAGCAAAGTGAAGATAATAGTTTTAAAGATTTTTAGTTTGTTCGTATTTATAACCATACAGTTATATAGATTTTATGATGACAAATTTACATTTGAAATTTGAGAATTGAGTATTCTGCGTATTAAAAAAAAGTTAAGAATTAGCAACGCTCAATAAAAAAGCTTTTTACTGATGCTCAGGCCTCAATAAATCGTTGATGGTTTTTACAGGGTTAAAGGTGATCAAAGGGGTTTCAACAAATATGGTTATCCAGTCCGCCATAGCGCCATTCCATAAACCTGGAAGTTCCTGTGCTTTCAGGGTTTTCCCGTTTTGCGATTTTTTTGAGATGAATCCAGTATTGATATCCACATATTGCCTTAGGTCAAACTTTTCACCTTTATAGTTTTTAATACCGCAAACAAGGTCAACAGGATTAAAGTGTGTGGCTTTTGCTACAATATCAACTTGCTTGGGATTGTCCAGGTCCATTTGTGATGACTCCACAATCTGGAGTGAAACCTCATCATTTTCATTTCTTACCCAATAGGGGCCGCCGCCGGGTTCACCTTCGTTTTTTACCATGCCGCAAATACGTATTGGCCTGTTTAATTTGTTGAACAGAAAATCTACACGATCCATTTTGTCGTAGCCTTTATAAGCATCCGGAATAAATATTTGCAGTTTGTTTTCAGCAAAGTTTTTTATTTCCTCAAGTTCGTTGTCAGTTATATTGCCGTTATCGAGCATTTCGAGCATTTCAAAAGTCTTTTCCTGTAAACGGAACAACAGGCCGCCAAGTGCTTTTTTATATGTATAGGTAGTGTCGCGTAATCTGTCAGGAACCACATTGTCGATATTCTTAATAAATACAATTTCGACATCAAGATCATTCAGGTTTTCTATCAGAGCACCATGCCCGCCGGGCCTGAATAATAAGCTTCCGTTTTCCAGCCTGAATGGATCATTTTTCAGGTCAACAGCAATCATATCGGTGGATGGTTTCTGTTGTGAATATGAAATGTCAAAAGTAACGCCAAAAGCTTCTTCCAATTTACTTTTCCTTTCCGAAATGGTTTCTTTAAATTTATCTAAATGTTCTGGGGAAACGGTTAAATGCAAATGACTTACATTGTTTTCATCTTTCACGTAATTGGCATTTTCGGCCAGGTGTTCTTCAACAGAAAGGCGGTTATCGGTTTCATAAGCGTGGAATGCAAGCAGCCCTTTAGGTAAATTGGTGTAATTCAACCCTTTATCAGTTAGGAGGTAATCAAGAATCGTTAGATGTCCGCCTGAATTTAGCAACTCGTCAATATCCAGGCTGTTTCTTTTAAGTACTTCTTTCAAATCCTGATAGAAAGCTAAAGACGTGATATTAGTAAAAAAATGGTGTGCTGAATTGAAACTTTTGTCCTTTTTAATTTGCCCCATATTTGAGACAGTGTTAAAACGCTTTTCAATAAATTCAAAAAGGTGCTTGAACATTCGGCTGGCTGCTCCTGAGGCCGGAACGAATTTAATGATATCATAATCACTATATTCTCTTTCAAATTGTGAAACTAAGTCGTCAACTTCTACTTTATTAAGCACTATCAGGCCATTGCCGGGTGTGGCTGGTGCAACAAGATTAATAAAAGGGAATCCTTTTTGGAAAAAAGATATTTGCTTCTCAACCTCCTGAATTGAAAGTCCTTTGTTTTTTATTTGTTCCGTGTCTTTTTCAGAAAACATAATGAGGGTTTTTGTCCTTTGCAAAATTATATTTTTAATCGATGTATTTTAAATTTTTTACAGTTCATTGCAGAATAACGAATAGCATTTAAAGGCTGTATGCCGTAGATTTAAAAAATAGGAATCATTTGTCAGTTAAATAGAATAAATATTATTTTTGCACTCGCAATTGCCCAGATGGCGGAAATGGTAGACGCGCATGGTTGAGGGCCATGTTCCTGTTAGGGAGTGCAAGTTCGATTCTTGTTCTGGGCACTAACACTCACACACCCACACCCACACATTTTTTGCCCAAGTGGCGGAATTGGTAGACGCGCTACATTCAGGGTGTAGTGACCGCACGGTCGTGAAGGTTCGAGTCCTTTCTTGGGCACCATTAATGAGGTAATATTATTCCTAAGTAGTATCCTTCTTGATATATTGCGTTCCAATGCCTATCATTCTTTCCACGCGATTAAGATATTACATCGTTTCATGTATTCTAAAATTAATTGCTTTAACCACCAGTTAAGAAAATATTTTCTACAGACAAGGATTATTAAATTTGCCGTTTTAAGGTGAGAAAAAAGCTTCATAAAAATGTACCTTTTTGTTGGAAATAAAGTATAAACAAAATACCAAAAAATAATTATGAAAACAATCATCATCACAGGGTCTGCGGGTTTGATTGGCAATGAATCCGTAGAGTTTTTCCACAACAAAGGCTATCAAATCGTTGGAATTGATAATGATATGCGAGCCTATTTTTTCGGGAAGAATGCAAGCACTTCTTGGCTAACGGATTTGCAAAAAGAAAAACTCCAAAATTTCAATTATTATGACATTGATATCAGGGATTATCAAAAGCTTGAGAAAATCTTTAAAGA
>JAZBOW010000308.1:0-11321 GCA_036351335.1 Bacteroidales bacterium
AGTTTCCAGTCCTTAAATTCGATGAGTAAACTATCTTTATCCTGGTTTGGAAATTTACCTGAAATTTTCATCAGTGACTGACCACCCCTGATGTTCACATTATTAAAATGGGTTCCTGCTTCATCTAATACAATCGAATTGCCCTGCTCCACCTGCCATAGAGTATCATTCACATACACTTTCGATTCATTAATAATAAATTTTGACATTTCATTATTGTAGGTCATGTAACCATCAACAAATGCGCTGTTTTTCAGTGTTATATCCTGATTATTCCATGTAATTCTGTAGTCAATACTATCACTACCCGCTGATCCGCTTAGGTTAAAATCATCCACACCAAAAACGGTCGGGTCATCCGGTGTGCTGTCTTTGAAAATTAAATTATCGAGATGATAATTGAAAGTGAGTCTGTTCAGTTTCGTCTCCACTTTAAATATATTCTGATCCAATTTGACATCCCGGTATTCAATCTTTTCAGATTTCAGCATGGCAGACATATTATTACTACCAAAATTAAAATCTGTTTTCAGCGTAGTTCCCGGTTCAATATATAAACCGGGAATGATTTGTTCTTCAATTAAGTTGCTCTTTTTCAGCTCTATCTCAATCGAAGCATATTGAGCTGCTATCGAATCGTTGCCATTATCAAGATCCTGTACGTTATAATAGTGGTCGAATAAGCGAACCAGGTTAATACTAAACTCTGTCAGTTGATAATTCCCGGTCATTTTAGCATCGGCATAATCGGTATATAGTTCCATGAAATCCAAGCCATTTTCATCCCTATTTTTTAAAAGAATAGCATGATGCATCCAGTACTTTTTTCCATTAAAATACATGATCGTACTATCAAGGTTTATTTGTCCCGTCATTGAATTCGGATCAAACCCTTTCATTTGCAGATTCAGGTCACTAATAAAGCTCAGGTTAAAAGCTTTGACTAATTGCAGGTTTTCTAGGTTTGCATATTTCACACCAGCTTGAACATTTAACAGCGGTGTTTCGTTTAATTTCAGGGCTACATCGGCATTCATCATTAGGTTTTTATCACCGATACGTATATGGGCATTCAATGAATCGTTCTGATACCAACCTTTTACGCCCACGAGATTATACCGATAATCCATGAAATCAATGGATTTAAAAAAGCCATCACCTGCGATCATAATATCATCCAGACTATGACCATTTCCGCTCACATCTACATTCATGCTTACTCTTCCAAAAAGTGGCACATCCAGCAACCGGCCTATATCCACAGTATCGCCTTTTAGTTTGGCATTAAAATAAATGGTGTCATTCTCAATCTGGGCAAATGCAATGTCAGCATCCACAACACCTTCATGTGATGAAAGCCTGAGGTCTGTATTGAAATCTTTATAATACCCTTTGAAATTACCTTTAGCTGAAAACACTTCATCACACTCGACAAGATTCGTCATATCCACATTTTTTTCCTCGGTTGGTAGGTGAAACGACCGGAGATCGCATGCTGTCGTGCTTAGTTCAAAAATTTCAGCCTCCATATAAGATGAGAAGAAATCGGGCAGGCCTTCTATTTGTGCATTCCCGTGAAAACGTGTATTAGCGGCATATTTGATACGCAGATCATTTCCTTTGAGATCCGACACTGTACCTGCAATATCTCCGCTGATACCTAACGTATTGGGCATTTGAAACATGATTTCAGCAAAATACCCAATCGTACTCATGTCAATTGTTGATGGTCTTATAATTCCAGTCATCATCACCGAATCAAGAAAATAGCCATAGCTCTGATAAGATGTATAATCGAAATCAAGATCAATATCTAAGAATGAATTATTGCTTTCTAAAAGTACATTATGGCCTTTTAAATTCGTATTGCTTATGCCGAAGTCAGCACTCATGCGATCTATTCGGAAGCCCGACTTTTCATGCGCAAATAAGCTATCGATACCAATACTTAATGAATCATTGATCAAACTAAAATGTTTGCTGTACAAATAAATACTATCAATTAACATATCACCATAATCCATAGCAACGCCATTATCAAACTCCATTTGTTCATCGTAAAGGTGAAAAATGGAGTTGGTTAATTTCAAATTGGATGATTTTATTTTGAAATCACCAGAGCCAGTTCCTACACTTTTTTCACCGATACCAGAATATTTATCCAATAGCATGATGAGGTTGTAGTAATCATCCTCCGCATACCTGGCAAAACGGAAATGCGCACCATCAATGGAAATGCTGCGGAATTTTAACAGCATTAAACTCCACTCGGCAAAAATGGGCTGGGCTTTCAAATGATCGATATGCAGCATGATTTCACCGTGATGATCATCAACTTTAAAACCATGAAATTCGATGCCGTTGAAAGCAGTGATCCGAACCCGTTCCAATGCAATATCGTAACCGGTATTTTCTGTCAACCACTTGGTGAGCATCCTCGCTGAAAGTGATTGCACCATCGGGTCGCGGAACATGGCTGTTAACACCAATGGAATTATGATCAACACCATAAGGATGTTCAGCAGCCACCGAAATAGCTTTTTTATGTTATTTTTGCTGACCGATTTATTTTTCAAATGAGTACGTATATCTTAGGCATTGAATCTTCTTGTGACGACACCTCGGCAGCAGTTTTAAAAGAAACCTATATTCTTTCGAATGCCATTGCCAATCAAGACATTCATAAAACTTACGGAGGTGTTGTTCCAGAACTCGCATCACGAGCACATCAACAAAATATTATTCCGGTTGTTGAAGTAGCCTTGCGCAAAGCAAAGATAACCAAAAATCAGTTGAGCGCTATTGCTTTTACGCGTGGTCCGGGACTCCTTGGATCTTTGCTTGTAGGCACTTCATTTGCCAAATCTTTTGCTATGGGTTTAGGCATTCCGATCATAGAGGTTGACCACCTGAAAGCCCATATTCTATCGCATTTTATTGATGACGAAGACCAAAACGGGCATCCATCATTCCCATTCCTATGCTTGACGGTTTCAGGAGGTCATACACAGATCGTTAAAATTGATTCGCCAGACGAGATGAAAGTTATTGGCTCCACCATTGATGATGCCGCAGGTGAGGCATTCGATAAAGCAGCAAAAATAATGGGACTCCCCTATCCTGGCGGGCCAGAAATTGATAAACTGGCAAAAATTGGCAATCCTGATGCTTTTTCTTTTCCCGAACCCAATATGAAAGGGCTCGATTATAGTTTCAGCGGATTGAAAACATCCTTCTTGTATTTTTTACGCGATCATTTAAAAGAGGATGAACAGTTTATTGATAAAAATAAAGCCGATCTTTCCGCGTCCCTTCAACAAACGATTATCAGAATACTACTTAAAAAACTAAAAAAAGCCGCTAAAGAAACGGGCATAAATGAAATTGCCATCGCGGGGGGTGTTTCCGCCAATTCAGGATTACGAAAGGCGATGCAGCACACTGCAAATGAATTGGGCTGGAATATATATATTCCCAAACTGCAATACAGTACTGATAATGCAGCTATGATCGCCATTGCAGGTTATTTCAAATATATGGATAATGATTTTGCCACACAGGATCTAACGCCTTATTCAAAAAGCAGATTTTAGCAAAAGTCTTAAGTTGAGGAGTATACGCTCTTACTTTATTTAGATTGTTTATAAACAATTCTATTCTTAAATTGTTTTTTGTTTACTTTTGACCCCTATTTTAATAGAATCTTCACTAATTTAAATCAAATGAATTTTTTAAAATTACCGAGTATTAAACTGGTACTCACGAGTTTAATTATTCTATTGCTTACAGCAGTTTTTGTATTACCATTACAGCTTAATGCACAGAAGCAAGAAAAACCAAACATCCTCGTCCTTTGGGGTGATGATATCGGCCAATCCAATATCAGTGCATATACCATGGGCATGGTGGGCTATCAAACACCCAATATTGACCGCATCGCTGACGAAGGGATGATTTTTACAGATTATTATGCTGAACAAAGTTGCACAGCCGGCCGATCTTCTTTTATTCTCGGGCAGAGTGTGTTCCGCACAGGCCTTAGTAAGGTTGGTATGCCAGGTGCCAAAGAGGGTATTTCGGAAGAAGACCCTACAATTGCTGAATTATTAAAACCACTGGGTTACGCAACCGGGCAATTTGGTAAAAACCACCTGGGAGACCGTGACGAACACCTACCTACCAACCATGGATTTGATGAGTTTTTGGGAAATCTTTATCATCTCAATGCTGAAGAAGAGCCGGAATTGCCCGACTATCCAAGTGCTGAGGAGTACCCAAACTTCAGGGAGAAATACGGCCCCAGAGGTGTGATCCATTCCTATGCAGGCGGAGATATTGAAGATACGGGTCCACTCACAAAAAAACGCATGGAAACCATTGATGATGAATCCAGCGACGCTGCAATCGAATTTATTCGTAAGTCAGTTAAGGAAGATAAACCCTTCTTCGTTTGGTGGAATGGCACAAGAATGCATTTTAGAACCCACGTAAAACCTGAATTAAGAGGTATTTCAGGCCAGAATGAATATGGAGATGGCATGGTAGAACATGACATGCATATTGGCAAATTCTTAAAACTGCTTGATGAGTTGGACATTGCAGATAATACAATTGTATTTTATTCAACAGATAATGGCCCACACAAAAATACCTGGCCCGATGCTGGTGTAAACCCATACAGAGGAGAGAAAAACACCAACTGGGAAGGTGGCTGGCGGGTGCCTGCCATGATTAAATGGCCGGGACAAATTGAGCCGGGTTCCATCTCAAACGAAATCGTTTCAGGCATGGACTGGATGCCAACTTTCCTTGCAGCAGCAGGTGATGATAATGTGAAAGACAAACTGCTGGATGGTTATACCGTTGATGGCAAAACCTACAAGGTACATCTTGATGGTTATAATATACTTCCGCATATCACAGGCAAAGAAGTAAAAAGCCCACGGAAAGAAATATTCTACTTTTCTGACGATGGCGATTTAACTGCTTTACGATATAAAGACTGGAAATTTGTTTTTATGGAACAACGTGCAGGCGGTACTTTATTGGTTTGGGCGAATCCCTTCACACCATTACGTTTGCCCATGATCTATAATCTCCGACGCGACCCTTATGAGTTTGCTTCGGTTACATCTAACACTTACTACGACTGGATGCTGGATCATGCTTTTTTATTGGTTCCTGTACAGGATGTAGTTGCCGAATTCATGATGTCGTTCAAGGAATACCCACCACGTATGAAAGCTGCAAGCTTTAGTTTGGATAAAGTAATGGAGCAGTTATCAACACCCGCAAATCATTAAAACATTTTAGTTAGAAAGACTGGTTTATTCATAAACCGGTCTTTCTTTATTTTAACGTATCATTTTTAATTTATGTGCTATAGACTTCTCTTTTTGCAATAGTTTTAATTATGATGAGATAAAACATACACGCTTTAACCATTTAAAACTATCTTAATCCAATGAAACACATTTCATTTATTATCATCGCTGTTTTCCTGTTTACAGCTTGTAACCAAAAAGAACAAAAAGACACCGACCCATTGCCATCCTGGAATGAATCCCCATCAAAAAACGCCATTATTGACTTTGTTGAAGCAACGACTGGCTCGGGTAGCGAATCATTTATTCCTGAAAAAGACCGTATTGCTGTTTTTGATAATGATGGAACATTGTGGTCAGAACAACCTATATACTTTCAAGTGGCTTTTGCTATGGATCGTGTAAAGGAAATGTCTGATGATCATCCCGAATGGCAAACAGAACAACCCTTTAAAGCACTACTTGAAGGTGATGTAAAAACAGCACTTGCAGGTGGTGAAGAAGCACTATTAGAAATTATTATGTCATCTCACTCAGGAATGACGACTAAAGAGTTTGAACAAACTGTAAAAGACTGGATCAATTCAGCATTTCACCCCAAAACGGGTAAGCTGTACAAGGAAATGGTTTATCAACCTATGCTGGAGGTTTTAAATTACTTAAGAGAAAATGGGTTTAAGACTTTTATAGTTTCGGGAGGAGGAATTGATTTTATGCGACCCTGGACCGAGGAAGTTTACGGTATTCCTCCTGATCAGGTAGTAGGTAGTTCAGGCAAAGTAAAATTTGAGTTTATAAATGGTCAACCCGTATTGTTAAAGTTGCCGGAGATTAACTTCATTGACGATAAAGAAGGCAAGCCAGTGGGCATTCACCAGTTTATTGGTAAAAAACCTATAGCTGCATTTGGCAATTCCGATGGCGACCTGGCCATGCTCCAATGGACAGCAGCAGGCGAAGGAAAACAGCTCATGGTGTATATCCATCATACAGACACAGAACGCGAATGGGCCTACGATCGAGAATCACATATCGGCAAACTCGACAAAGGGTTGGATGAAGCCCATGAAAAAGGGTGGACCGTCGTGGATATGAAAAACGACTGGAAAGTGATATATCCATAATACATCAATTGGCAACTTGCAATCAATGATATATTAAGATAGATAAAATACCTTTCATCTGTAAGAAATTGAACTATCATCGTGATAAAACTATAAGTACTTTAGCATTCATAAATTACGATCAATCTCTGATCATTAAAATAGATTCTATGAAAAAAACAATTATGGCTTTGCTATTCTCTTTAGTGATGCTTCAAATGGCTGCACAAGAAACGCAAAAGGATACCATTGCTGTTATGATCCTGCAAAAGATGAGCGACGTAATCGGCGAACTGAATTCAGTCAGCTTTGAGTTGAATACTTCTATTGATGTGGATAACTATAATTATGGAGTGGAAACACAATTTGGATATGATGAAGTGTATATGGTTGGTCCTGATAAAATGCTGATACATAATTGGGGGCCAAAAGGTCATCGGGGATTTTGGTATAATGGTGAAATATTTACCTACTACTCATTCGACGAAAACAATTATGCAGATATTGAAGCTCCGGCCACAATCATTGAAACCATCGATACCATTCATAAAATGTATGGTATTCGTTTTCCTGCAGCCGACTTTTTCTATCCTACTTTCACAATAGATATTCTAGACAATTTTGATAATGTGATCTACCTTGGGCAAAAAATAATAGATGGCAAGGATTCTTTTCATGTGATGGCGACCAATTCGGAATTAATTGTACAATTTTGGATTTCCAATGACGCCTTCACCTTACCTGTGAAGTATATACTTATACGTAAGGACAAAGGCCATATGCAATATGAAGCGACTTTCAGTAATTGGGAGTTAAATCCTGAGATTCCAACTTCTGTCTTTAATTTTTCACCACCACCGAAAGCAAGACGAATATCCATACTGGCAAAATGATTGAAGCAAATAGGAACTGATAAACAAAGAACATGAAATCAATATTTACGATCACACACATTAAAACCGGATTCTTTATAGCTATAGCTATTTTCTTGCTTCCGATGGAAGTTGATGCACAGCGGATGCAACATAGATCTCCCTCTGGTGGCGGACATAACCGTGCTACAGCAAGGCCTGCGGGAACACCAAACAGATCCATCAACGGCGGAAGTCAACGGCCTGCAAATTATAACACAAACCGTCAGAGACCACCGCAGAAAGCGACCAGGCCATCGCAGACGCCCGATGCAACACCAAAACAAAGACCGGCTAATAAGCCATCAACAAATGATAGGGTGTCGAATGGCAATAAGAAACCCGCAAATAAAGCCGGAACAAGAGATCAGGTAAGTACGAGGGATCAAAACAGGGGAAACATTAATAATAGCGGCAATAAAGCAAATGTAAGTAATCGCGACAGGAATACCAACATCAATATAGATAACAGCCGAAACGTCAATATGAACAACCGTAATGTTTACGTCAGACCAGCACCAAGACCTTATCCAAGACCACCTTACGCCTATGGCGGGTTTCACTATAATTGCTATCACCCGTATCATTATCACCCTTACAGGCCCTATTACTGGGGACCAACATGGCATCCCTGGGGATTTTTTGTAACAACTGTGGCTGTGACTGCCATTATTGTGTCGGTCAATAATCAGAATTATTATTATGACCAGGGTGTATATTATGCACCATCTGACAATGGATATACTGTAGTTCAGGCACCTGTCGGTGCTACTGTTTCTGAATTACCGCCTAAAACTGAAACTGTGATTGTTAACGAGACTACTAACAACTACTACTATGGTGGTACTTTCTATGAAAAAGACGGGGATGCATACACGGTAGTCCCTCCTACAGCGGGAACCATTGTTGAAAAACTACCGGAAGGTGGCGAAGAAGTGAGAATAGGTGATGTAACCTATGTGAAGGTTGGGGAAGTCTATTATCAGCCAATTGTTCAGGATGGCGAAAATATGTATGAAGTAGTTGATGTAGCGCCGGCGGAATAAATGCTGATACAGTAAATACTATTATTACTGCACCAGCATTTTGAATGATTACAATTGTCGAAACTGACAATTTTACCAGCCGATAAATTTGCTTATTCTGAACTCCGGTTGCATTTTGGAGTCCTATAAATAGTTCACCTTTTTCAAAATATATTTGATCAGTTGGTAGGTGGCAAAAATCAGTACCGGCCAGCTAATTAACCATATAATCGATTCTAAATAACTCATTTTTCTGTCTTTTTTATTGTTAATAAGCCATCGTATCATTCTCCAGATCACTTTCGCTCACCTTCTTTTTACTCATTGATTTCCAGGTGTACCAAATGTAGGCGATTACAAAAGGCACCAGCAACGAAACCCAACTCATAGCTGTGAGCGTATATTGGCTCGATGAAGCATTGTAAATGGTAAGTGAACTTTGCAGATCGTAAGTAGAAGGATAGAAAGCTGTATTGTTAAATCCGGCCAGCATCAGCAAGGCAAATACAGTGAGAATAGTACCCGCACCTGCAAACCAAATCCCTTTGCCTGAAGTTTTAAAAGCACCCAGGAAAATACCAAACAATACACCCACAACTCCCAGCAGGAACAACACCAATACAACCGGCATCTCTATTAAATTATGGAAGTATTTGTATGGCTCCATAAATACCTCTCCTGTTGCCGGATCTACTGCGAAACCATCTTTTGTTAAAAGGAGCCCAACAAACAACAGGAAGAATACGAGGAACATACCGCTGCACAGCCTGACTATTTTCCCAGACCGATGAACAATCTTTTCATTATCTATGTTATTGATAAAATATAACATCGCCAGCACCCTTGCCAGGAAAAATACGGCCAACCCCAGTGCCAGGTTCGTAATATTTAAAGCAGCTTCCAGTCCATGTGTAGCTGTTTCCCATCGGGAAATAACCGGGTCAGAAGCCACGGTGATATTCATCCGGTCAACTGAAAATTCAGAGCCCGTGAAAAATGTTCCCACAGCAGCACCTATCAATATGGTTCCAACGATACCATTGATCAACAAAAAAGTATCGTAGGTTTTCGTGCCCAGGAAATTATTCGCCTTGGTGCGGAATTCGTACGAAACCGCCTGGATAATGAAACTGAACAATATCAGCATCCACACCCAGTACGCACCCCCGAAACTGGTGGAATAAAACAATGGAAAAGACGCGAAGAATGCACCGCCGAAAGTTACCAGCGTGGTAAAAGTAAGGTCCCATTTTCTGCCGATTGAATTGATCAGAATCGACCTTTCTTTATCGGTTTTAGCCAGTTGTTTCAACAGGGTTTGTCCACCCTGAACGAACATCAGGAAGACAAGTATGGCGGCCAGTAGCGAAACAATGATCCACCAGTAGCCTTGTAACATCGGGTATGATAAATTATTAAACATGGCTGCCTCCTTTCTCGGGTCCTTTTTTTATCTGGTAGACCATAATTTTTATTTCAGCAATTAATAAAACGGTAAATAATGCCAGGAACAGGAAAAATGTGGTTTGCACCGTGCCAACACTTAAATGCGATGTGGCCGCCCCCACCGGCAATATATCCTGTATGGTCCATGGCTGCCGCCCAACTTCGGCTACCAGCCACCCCAATTCGGAAGCAATATAACCGAACAGCAATGACCATACTGAAAGGTGCAGCACCCAACGGTGTTTCTCCAATTTGTTTTTCATACCGGCATACAGCAGCCAGGCGAACAATGCAATAAAAAACAAACCGAATCCCACCATGATATGAAATGAATAAAAGGTGATTTTCACAGGTGGAACCACTTCTTCTTTGTCCTTAAAAAAACCATACCCAAAATGTGCATAATTTTCTTCAAACTCATTGAATTTCTGTTGGGCCAGTTCTAAATCTCCTGCTTTCTTTGCCAGTGTATAGTCCGCCAGTGCCTGGATGGCGACACGTCCTTTTTCCATGCGTGTTTCGGTAGGTAAAACCCCCTGTTCTTCGTTGCCGTTTAAAATGTCGTTTACCCCGGCAACAAAAGCATTTGGATCCCTGTATGCCATAATCGACAACATACTGGGCAGCCTGATGCCTTTGAAATTGGAATTGTCCTTTCTATCATTTAAAAAACCAAAAGCGTACAGGTCGGCGTTTTGCTCACCATCATACAGCCCTTCCATAGCAGCCAGTTTCATGGGTTGTTTTTGAGCCACATCATAGGCAGAACTATCACCTGTAAATGCCACAAATATAGATGCGACCAGTCCGAAAACTGATGCGATCAGGATACTCTTTTTAGCAAAAAGCAGGTGGCGTTTCTTTAACAAATACCAGGCGCTAACGGCGATCACGAACAAGGCACCTATTACGTATGCCTGCGAAATGGTATGTAAAAACTTGAAAATGGCCGTAGATGACAAGGCTACATCGAAAAAATTCACCATTTCATTACGGGCCGTGTCCATATTGAATTTTGTACCCACCGGGTTTTGCATCCAGGCGTTGGCTACCAAAATCCATAAAGCGGAAAGATTGGCTCCAAAAGCTACCAACCAGGAGGACATCATGTGGAATTTCTTGCTTACCCTGCCCCAGCCAAAAAACATGACCGCGATAAAGGTAGATTCGAGAAAGAAAGCCAGAATACCTTCGATGGCCAATGGTGCCCCGAAAATATCGCCCACAATCCATGAGTAATTAGACCAGTTGGTTCCGAATTCAAATTCGAGGATGATGCCCGTGGCCACGCCAATGGCAAAGTTAATCCCGAATAGTTTCATCCAGAACTTGGTCATGTGCTTCCACTTTTCATCACCGGTTTTGTAATAAATTGAGTGCATAAATGCCACAATAAACGACAAGCCCAGCGTAAGCGGTACAAAAAACCAATGGTAGATGGCTGTTAAGGCGAATTGCGCCCGCGACCAATCGACCAGTTCTACGCTAAATTGTTCCATATGCTACTTTTTA
>JAZBOW010000309.1:0-5173 GCA_036351335.1 Bacteroidales bacterium
CAAAATTACTTCACTTTCAGGCATATTTTAGTAAATTTGGTATCCCTATAAAGAAGACGGTAATATGGAATATAAAATACTTAAAACAGAAGTGACTGATGGGATTGCCATCGTCACTATCAGCAGGCCTGAAGCGTTGAATGCCCTCAATACAAGATTTTTTAACGAGATGGATGATTATATATCTAATGCAAAAAATGACAGCTCGTTGAAAGCCATCATTATAACCGGCGAAGGAAAAGCATTTGTTGCCGGTGCTGATATTGCTGAGATGGTGAACAAATCGCAGCAAGAAGGCAGTGAATTCTCAACACTCGGACAACATACTTTCAGCAGTTTTGGCGAATTAGACATCCCGGTGATTGCAGCCATCAATGGTTTTGCACTCGGTGGCGGACTGGAGTTGGCCATGGGCTGCGATTTCAGGATTGCCAGCACCAAAGCCAAATTCGGACAGCCTGAGGTGAACCTCGGTTTGATTCCCGGTTACGCAGGCACACAACGCTTGTCACGGCTGGTGGGTTTAGGTGATGCACTATACCTGTTGATGTCGGCAGAAATGATTGGTGCTGAAGATGCCCTCAGAATCGGTCTTGTGCAAAAAGTGGTAGAACCTGAAGCATTAGTGGAAGAAGTAATAAAAATTGCCAAAACCATCACAGCCAAAGGGCCTTCGGCAGTTAAAAAGGTGAAGCAGGTTGTAAGGCAGGGGCTTGAAATGAGTCTAAAACAAGGGGAGGAACTGGAAGCCCGGGAATTTGGCTCCCTATTTGGCGAAGGAAAAGAAGGAAAAGAAGGCATGAAAGCCTTTTTGGAAAAAAGGAAACCTGAATGGTAAAACTGTAATATCAGATATCCCTTTTAGCTAAATAGGGTATCCTTAAATTTTATACTGATGAAACGCTATTTAATTCTTATTTTTTGTGCAACAGTTATTTCTGTTCAGCTTTTTTCGCAGGAATGGGCACCTTCAGGAGCCAAATGGTATTACAGCCATTATTATGGCAGCTTTCAGGAGTTAACTTATATTGAATCTACTGGAGAACAGATCATTGATGAAATACCTTGCAGAAAATTAAATACCTGGCTTATCTACACCAACTGGACTCCGGATAGTATTTATTACGACACTTCCCTCATGGCAACGGATTACTACTATATGGAAGATGACAAGATTTATCATTACGACACCCTTTTAAATGTATTCAATAAATTATACGATTTTTCACTTTTACCTGGCGATAGTGTTATTGTAAGAGATACAGTTTTTACCGGTTGTGATAACCGCTATCCGTATCCATATTATTGTGCTTCTTTTAAATACAAAATTGACAGCGTTGATGAAATGACAATCGGTGGATCAGTACATAGAATTCAATATACTTCACGGATGTCCGATGCTGATTGGTCGTTTAATGGATTCAATGATGAAATTTATCCGGTTATAGAACAAATCGGTTCCTTAAAATTTCTATTGGGAAGTTACATCGGTGGTGCTTTGGAAGGTGATATTAGCTGGCTCAGATGCTACGAAGATGGCAATACTTATTACAGATCGCCTTTTTGGCCAGATGACAAACCCTGTAATTACCTTTCGCCAATTGTATATCCGGGAACAACCGAAAATCATTTGAAAGATTTAATCAGTATTTCACCAATTCCATGTGCTGACTTTATTTCTATCCTCAGGCCCGAAAATATGGAGATTGATGACTATAAAATAATAAACAGCAACGGAATGGCTGTTCAATCAGGTAGCCTGGCGAAAAGCAGAAATATAGATGTCAGCCTTATAAATCCTGGAGTCTATGCAATTATACTGAATATAAATAATACGATAATTACAAAAAAAGTTATAAAAAAATAGATATGACCTACGAAGAAAGATTACAAAACGTTTCGGTGCTGGGAGCTGCCGGCAAGATGGGTAGCGGTATCCTGCTGCTCACCGCTGTCGAGATAGCCGACCTCAGCCTGAAACCCGAAAACAAGGACAAATCCTTTGTTTTAAATGCCATTGATATTGACCCGGCAGGTTTGTCTGGGCTGATGAAATATTTGCGGGAACAGGTGCGCAAAGTAGCTGAGAAAAAAACAGTATGGCTGCGCCATGCGTACGTCGACCGCGATGACCTGGTGGAAAATTACGACATCATCGATGAATACATTTTCGATGTGTTGAACATCGTAAGGCCAGTGACAAGTATGGAAGCTGCACATAAATCAACCTTGATTTTTGAAGCAGTAAGTGAAAACAGGGCATTGAAAGTTAAACTGCTTTCAGGCATTGATCAAAACAATCCAAACAAAGCCTGGTATTTCACAAACACTTCATCAGTACCAATCAACATGATTGAATCGGAAGCCGGGCTGGATGGCCGCATTCTGGGTTTCCATTTTTATAACCCGCCGGCTGTACAACGACTGGTTGAGTTGATCACCACGAAAAAGACATCGGAAGAAGCCATCGAATTTGCCCATGAATATGCAAAAAGGCTGAAAAAAGTAGTTGTTCCTTCAAACGATTTTGCCGGATTTATAGGTAACGGTCACTTTATGCGTGATGCCTTGCATGGCATGATGGAAGCTGAAGCTTTGGCTGCTGATAAAAACATTCCGCTGTACAAGGCGATCTACATCATTAACAAAATCACGCAGGATTACCTGGTTCGCCCCATGGGTATTTTCCAGCTAATTGATTATGTAGGAATTGATGTGGTTCAATTTATATTAAATGTGATGAACCCATTCAACCCAGATGAAAACCTTCAGCATGGTCTGCTGGATAAAATGATGGAGCAGGGCATAAAAGGTGGCCAGTATTCAAGCGGTGCACAGAAGGATGGTTTCTTAAAATATAAAGGAGGCAAAATAGTGGCCGTTTGGGATACCCATAAGCAACATTATGTTGATCTGGAAGAATTTCAGGGGGAATGCGAAGAACTGATGGGAAGTTTGCCAACATCGAAGGTAGCCTGGAAAGACCTGTTGAGGAATAAGAAAAAAGATCAATTACTATTGCAGTTTTTCAACGACATTAAAGCCAGCGATGAACTTGGAGCCGTGCTTGCTGTTAAATACGGAAAACGGTCCAGGGAAATCGGTGAAAAACTGGTAAAAGACCTGGTTGCCCAAAAAATCGATTATGTAAACACGGTGATGCTCACAGGTTTCTATCATGCCTATGGCCCGGTAAATAACTTCTTTGACTAAAAAAATTTGAATCATGCAAAAATTAAGACGAAAAGTATATATGACAGCCGGTTACAATACCACTTCGATGGGTACCGGCCGCAGAGAATTTCACCCCAAAAAACCCCGTCCCGGACTTGAACATTATATCAGCGAAGCCGGAAAAGGGGTGCTGAATCAAATCGGAGGCCCTGAAAATGTGGACGAGTCTGTTCTTGGCAATTTTATGGCAGCCCGTTTTAACAAGCAGGCCAACCTACCAGGATTTATCCCGATGATTGATAAAAAACTGGAGTTTAAACCGGCCATCAGCGTGGAAGGCGCCTGTGGTTCAGGTGGTCTGGCACTCATGTATGGATTGCGATCCGTATTGGCTGAAACGGCCGATGTGGTGTTGACACTAGGCGTAGAAGTTCAGAATACCGTAAAAGCCATTTATGGCGCTGATATCCTGGCGGGTGCTGGCTGGTATCAGAAACGGAAACAGGGACATGCCTATTTCTTCCCCGGACAGTTCAGTGACCGGGCAGGTGCCTATTATGAAAAATATGGATTCGACAGGGCACGTAAAGGGATGGCGCGCTGGTTTGCCAACGCCATGGAAAATGCCCGGCTGGATCCCACAGCACAGGAATACCACAACACCAACCCTGATCCTTATGCATTGGCACTGAAGATGAAACCCAATGGTGCCGCATTCGTTGATCACTTAACCGTTTTGGATTGTTCTAAAGTTTCTGATGGCGCATCGGGTATTGCTATTTGCTCCGAAGAAGGCCTCGCCAAAGCTGGCATTAATAAAAAAGATGCCGTTGAAGTGGTGGGATGGGCACAGGTGATCCGCGATATTACCAACGATCCGAAAGATCCAGCCGAACTGGAAGCCATTCCGAAAGCCGCACACCAGGCGATGGAAAGTGCAGGTGTGACTATTGATCAGATTGGTACCATTGAAACCCATGATTGTTTCTCGATAGCCGGAATACTAGCCGTGGAAGGACTTGGTTTGGCCAAAAAAGGTGAAGGCGCTGATTGGGTTGATGCCGGAAATACAGCCAGGGATGGTTATATGCCGATGAATACCACCGGCGGCTTGATTGGATGGGGACATCCTACGGGAGCTACAGGTGTACACCAGGCGGTGACCATCTGGCAGCAGCTAACCGGAAAAGCCGGGAAAGCCCAAATCAACATCTCTGATGATAGACCTTACGGAATGACCATCAATATGGGTGGTGATGACGTAACGGTTGTTGCGATCGTTTACAAGAGAGGATAAATATTACTTTTGAAAGTTACAGAGCCACGCTTTTTGTGTGGCTTTTTTTATGCTGTTATTTCAATTAAAACGATAGACAGACAAGGAAGAAAGATTGTCATTTCGAGCAAAGCGAGAAATCTCCTACTAGTCCCTGCCCGTGCTGCAGGAGGGGGTTCGAAATGACAGGTACTTTATCTTTAAACATTTATTTTACCATAATTGCAACCCTCAGCAAAGAAGTTTGTCATTAATTTGCAGATGTAAGAAATTTAAAAAGGCATCGTGGATCCTGAAAAAAACAGGCTAATCATAGAAAAAAGCAAGAAGGGGGATATTAAATCCCAGTACCTGTTGTATAATCAATATGCAAAAGCTATGTTCAATGTATGCTACAGAATGATGTCGGGGAGGGAAGAAGCCGAAGATATGCTGCAGGAATCATTTACCGAAGCCTTTAAAAAGTTAAACACTTTCAGGTTCGAATCCACATTTGGTGCCTGGCTGAAACGCATCACAGTGAACAAGTGCATCAACGAGATAAAAAGAAAAAAAACCAATTTGAATTTTTTTGACGACATGAGCTACTTAAAAGAACATACAGAGGATGATACTTCGCTACCAGAGCTTCATGTTGACATGATAAAACGGGCGATGGAAGATTTACCCAACGGAAGCCGGATGATTTTTTCACTTTACCTGCTGGAAGGATATGACCACCGG
>JAZBOW010000310.1:0-12325 GCA_036351335.1 Bacteroidales bacterium
CCTTCTACGTGGAATTTTCCGGCTGTTTTTACAGCATGCTCTGAGCCCAACGCTAGAAAATCCTCGTATTTCATCACTTCAGACCTGATGAATCCTCTTTCCAGATCACTGTGAATAACACCAGCGGCTTCGGGCGCTTTCATACCTTTTTTAATGGTCCAGGCGCGTACTTCTTTTGGACCTGCTGTAAAAAATGACTGCAAATTCAAAATCTTGTAGGCTGCCCTGATCAGTTTATTCACGCCGGGCTCTTCCAGATTGGCATCAGAAAGGAATTCCATCCTGTCTTCTTTATCGAGTTCGGCAATCTCTTCTTCCAGTTTGCCTGCAATCACTAGCACGCTGTCTTTTTGATCTTCTTTTAAAATGTGCTTTACTGCTTCCACATATGCATTTCCATTTACGGCCGAAGCATCATCTACATTACATACATAGATCATCGGTTTGGCAGTTAATAGCTGCATGTCCTGGATGTGCATAAAATCATCTTCATTTACGGGTGCTGTGCGCGCATTGCCAAAATTTTCCAGGTGGTTTTTAAAAACACCCAATACCTCAATAGCTTTTCTAGCATCTTTATCACCAATACCTGCGGGCTTTTCGAGGCGCTTGATTTTCCTTGTAACCAGGTCTAAATCTCTTACTTGTAATTCAAAATCAACGATGTCAATATCCCTGGCAGGATCTACCGACCCTTCAATGTGCGGCAGACTGTCATCATCAAAACATCGTACTACATGTATGAGGGCATCGGTTTGTTGGATGTCAGCAAGAAATTTATTTCCTACTCCTTCTCCCTCACTTGCACCTTTGGCCAAACCCGGAACGTCAACAATTTCAACTGTTGCAGGAATCACCTTTTCAGACTTGATCCGTTCATCTATTTTGTACAACCGTGGATCCGGTACATCTACGATCCCTTTATTGGATTTTGTTGCACTAAAAGCATAAGCAGAACTTTCTGCTTTGGTGTTTGACATGCAATTAAAAATAGTGGTTTTTCCGGTATTGGTTAATCCTATAATTCCGCAATTTAAAGCCATTGATTTTAAATTATTATAATGTACAGATATTCAAAAAACTAAGTGTAAAACAGGAGATAAATCCGGGGCCAAAGATAACACAAAATCAGGCCTGAAAATTTTGCCTATTTGAAATTTTAATAATTCGATTAAAATGTCTACTTTTGCAGCCCAATTTTAGGAGGCCCGGGTTTAAGCCATAAATATCTGCTTAAATTCTTGAAATCTAATAAATTAATTGTTAAATCCGTTTTACGAATCATTTGAACCGGGTGCTTGATTCAAAACACAAGAATTATTACATGTCAGAAAACGAAAAAAAAGTCAACGAAACCGCTGACAACGTTGAAAAAGAAGCTCAGGAAACTACTGAAACTCCGGAAGCTAAAGAGGTGAAAGCCGAAAAAGAAGAATCTGCTGAAGTTGAAGAAATAAAAAAAGCTGAAGAACCAGTAGCAGAAGAAACCAAAGAACAAACCCCTGAAGAAAAGCCAGAAGAAGTTGTTGCAGAAGAAACCCCTGAAGAAGCAATGCCTGAAAAAGCTGAAGAACCTATTGAAGAAGTGAAAGAAGAAGTTGCTGAAGAAAAGATAGAGGAGGTTGTTGCTGAAAAGAAAGAAGTAAAGCCTGAAGAATTTGACTGGGATGCACTCGGAAAAAAACAGGATGCCTATTCAGCAGAAGAAAGAACAAAACTTGAAGATGTATATAGCAATACTTTAAGTTCAATCGTAGAACACGAAGTTATTGAAGGTACCGTGGTTGGATTCAGCAGCCGTGAGGTGGTTGTAAACATTGGATATAAGTCTGATGGTGTGATCCCAATGAACGAATTCAGGTACAATCCTGACTTGAAAGTTGGTGATAGTGTTGAAATATACGTTGAAAATCAGGAAGACACGAGCGGACAAATGATCCTTTCTCATAAAAAGGCAAGGATTCTTAAATCGTGGGATCGTATTAATGAAGCATTTGAGAAGGACGAAATTATCAACGGTTATGTAAAAAGCCGTACCAAAGGCGGGCTTATTGTTGATGTATTTGGTATTGAAGCATTCTTGCCAGGCTCACAAATTGATGTGAAACCTATTCGCGATTATGATATTTATGTGAATAAAACGATGGAATTCAAAGTGGTAAAAATCAACCACGAATATAAAAACGTTGTAGTTTCTCATAAAGCGTTAATTGAAGATGAATTAGAGCAGCAAAGAGCCGAGATCATTTCTAAACTGGAAAAAGGACAGGTACTTGAAGGAATCGTTAAAAACATCACTACATATGGTGTATTTATCGACCTTGGTGGTGTTGACGGACTGATTCATATTACCGACCTTTCATGGGGACGTATCAATCATCCTGAAGAAGTAGTAGAACTTGATCAGAAAATGAAAGTTGTAATTCTCGACTTTGATGATAATAAGAAACGTATTGCCCTTGGTTTAAAACAACTTACACCACATCCGTGGGATTCGTTGGATGCTGAACTAAAGATTGGTGATAAAGTAAAAGGAAAAGTAGTAGTTATAGCTGATTACGGTGCATTTATTGAAATCGCAACCGGTGTTGAAGGCTTGATCCACGTGTCTGAGATGTCGTGGTCGCAACATTTAAGAACTGCACAGGACTTCCTGAAAGTAGGTGATGAGGTTGAAGCGGTAATTTTAACGCTAGACCGGGAAGAAAGAAGGATGTCGCTTGGTATGAAACAGCTTATTCCTGATCCTTGGACAGATATTCGTGAAAAATACCCGATCAATTCAAAACACCATGCAAAAGTTCGCAACTTTACCAATTTCGGAATTTTTGTGGAGATTGAAGAAGGCGTTGATGGGTTGATCCATATCAGCGATCTGTCATGGTCGAAAAAGATCAAACACCCTGCAGAATTTACAAAGATTGGTGAAGATATCGAAGTGGTGGTTCTCGACATAGACGAGGAAAACCGTCGTTTAAGCCTAGGACATAAGCAACTTGAAGAAAATCCTTGGGACGTATTTGAAACGGTATTTACAGTTGACTCAGAGCATCAGGGAACAGCAATCAATGTGAATGATAAAGGCGCTGTAGTTTCATTACCATACGGTGTTGAAGGGTTTGTACCTTCAAGACATCTTAAAAAAGAAGATGGCTCCACCATAAAAGCGGAAGAAACCGCTGACTTCAAAGTCATTGAATTTTCAAAAGACAATAAGAAGATCATACTTTCTCACACCCGTCTGTTTGAAGAAGATCCACGGGAAGCCAAAGTTCGTGAAGCAGATAAAGCAAAAGAAGATGCTAAAAAAGCCAAGCGTTCAGTGAAAAAAGTAAACGAGAAACTCGAGAAAACCACTTTTGGTGACCTTGACGTACTTGCTGATCTGAAAACTGATATGGAAAAAGAAGAGAAGGCAAAAAAATAGCACCTCTTTCTATTTTCTATCATTATAGAATTAAATCCCTGTTTTACGGCAGGGATTTTTTATTTTTGGGTAACCAAAAATGTAATGGATGTCAGATTTTAAGGTCACAATTCTGGGTAATGGTTCTGCAGTGCCAACAACTACTCAGCATCCTTCAAGTCAGATAGTCAAACTGACGGATATACAATTTATGATCGACTGCGGTGAAGGTACACAGATGCAAATGATCAAATATGGCATCAAACACCGGAACCTGAACCATATTTTCATCAGTCACTTGCATGGGGATCATTATTTTGGCATTTTTGGGCTGATTTCTACTTTCCATTTATTTGGTCGCGATACACCACTCCATTTATATGCACCTGCCGAGCTGAAAGAGCTCATCGATCATCAACTGCGAATTTCAAGAACTACATTGCGCTTTCAGTTGCACTTTCATCCATTGGAAGAGACCAAAAATACACCCTTGTTGATATATAAGGATTATACGCTAACCGCTTTTCCGTTATTCCATCGCATACCCACGTGGGGTATTAAAATTTGTAAAGAAGACCAGGAAATAAGAATTGATAAAGGTTTTATAGATTCCTTTAGGCCAACGGTAGAGCAGATACTAAAAATAAAAAGAGGGGAAGATTTTAAATCAGAAAAAGGTACCCTTTTCAAAAATGAAGAGATTACACTTCCGCCAAAACCTGTACTTAAATATGTGTACTGTTCAGATACCGCCTTCAACGAAAGTTTAATAGTAACGGTTAAAAATGCAAATTTGCTTTATCATGAAGCCACTTTTGACAATACAATGGAAGAAATGGCAATTGACAAACAGCATTCAACTTCTGAACAGGCTGCTTGGCTTGGAAAGAAAGCGAATGTAAGCAAATTATTACTGGGGCATTATTCGGCACGATTCGAAGATTTTTCTGAACTTTTAGCACAGGCAAAGGCAATATTTCCAAGAACTTTACTAAGTGAAGAAGGAAAATCCTACGAAATTGAGAGCTAATCGCTTATGATTATTTATAGAATTGGCAATAAATCAACTTTTTAAAATACTTGTTAGGAGAATTTCAGGCGAGAAATAAAAAACCCACCCTTTGCCAAATGGTCGTGAGGGTGGGCCCAATTATGAAAAACAAACAAAACAAGCGATGCAAATATAAGTAAAGCTTTGATATATGTCAAGGTTTTTAAGCGGAAATCATATAAATCTTTTGCGAAGCGTCAATAAAAAGTCATAAAAAAAAGAAAAACAGGCAGTTAAGATGATCAGTTGTTAATAAATATTTTTTTTCAGATCACAACACTTAACGATTAAACCTAGCAATTAAAAACATAAATAACAGGGAATTAAGCTATTAGGTGACAATCGTTTTATTGATTCAGGCGATTATTTATCTACTGGTCAAAATAATACTCCTCCCCATCTTTGTTGCTATAAAAGTAAATCATTGATGGCCAAAGAGGACTGCTATTTTGTCCTGACCATTTGTTGTGCGCTTCTATTAATGCTTCGCTCACTGCGGTATTCGATGCGCTTACATTATGGATCTCGTATGGATCGCTTAAAAGATCAAACAGCATGGTATCTCCTGCTTCTTCATTCAGGATGAATTTCCAGGTATTTGTTCTGAGGGCCTTGCTAAAGCCTCGTTGCCAGAATAAATAGTCGTGCGGGTAGTCACTGGTTGAATCTGTGAGAAAAGGGATGAGGTTGGCTCCATCAATAGGTTTTTCTGAAAATATTTCAGCGCCTGCTACTTCAGATGATGTGGCAAAAACATCCAATGAACTCACCATAGGTTTATACCTGACCCCTTCCTTCAAATGGTTTTTCCATTTAATGATCATGGGCACTTTCAGTCCGCCCTCAAAATCGGTGGTTTTTCCTCCAAAGTATGGTCCGTTATCAGTTGTGAGGTTATATTCAGCTCCTCCGTTGTCACTTAAAAAGAAGATTATGGTATTTTCATCAAGACCGGTTTTTTCCAGATGAGAAAGCAACCTGCCAATGGCATCATCCAGGCTATTTATCATGGCAACATGCACACGACGAATGGGATCAGTAATATGGTCGTATTTTTCCACATAAGCTTCAGGAGCTTGAAGTGGTGTGTGAGGCGCATTGTATGATACCCAAAGGAAGAAGGGTTCTTCACTTTTAGTGTCGATGAATGTGATTGATTCTTCCGTGATCCGGTCCGTCAAATAACCTGTTTCTTCGACCTTTTCACAGTTTTTATATATAGCATGTGGCCCGTTTCTTTGCCCCGCCCAAATGAATTGATCGGTCCAGTCGTCTTTGATTTTCTGGTCTATAATACCAGTTGTTCCTTCTGGTGCATAAAGCGAGTGGCTTGCCATAAATCCATATTGCGTATCGAAACCAAAGGCACAAGGTGTATTATTTTCAACACTGCCCAAATGCCATTTTCCGATCAGGCCGGTTTTATATCCATATTTTTTCAGCAATTCAGCAAGGCTTATCTCTGTGGGAGGCAAACCTTGTTTTTCGATTGCATCTTCATCGGGCACGGCCGGCATCCATTTAGCAATCCATGGATAACTATTCATAAAATATTTAAATCCAATATACTCAAGTCTGTTTTTCAGGTAGCGGTCATGCATCTGAAATTGAAATCCATAACGCTGCGGATACCTGCCGGTAAAAATTGCAGCTCTTGACGGACTGCAGATAGGGGAGGTGACATAGGCATTCTCGAAAACAATACCTTCATCACCAAGTTTTTCAATGTTGGGTGTTTTTATAGTTCCTTCTTTATAAATCGATACATCTGCCACGCTGAGGTCATCGGCAGTGATTAGAAGAATATTGGGACGGTTTTCTTTTATGGAATCAGGTTTCTCATTTAGAAACGCCTTTTTTTGAACAAAGGCTTCTTCGTTGAATTCAATAGCAAATTCAGATGATTTTAAAGGCCAAAGAAGGTAGGTGAAGACAAGAATCAAAAGAAAGAAGATTGTCGCAATTATTTTAGATTTTCTGCCCATAAGAAATCAAATTCTGGAAGTTGGTTATAAATTGAAAATTGTTGGAATAAAAGATTAATTACTGGTTATAGTGATTTTGAAACAGGAATTAAGCGAACTTAAATCAACTCACCACTTTTTTAAGTTTTCTCCAGAGTCCTGACCCGATCATATCATCTGCTTTGGCCAATACTCCTTTTATCAGTAAAAGTGCATCGCCTTCTCCGGCCCAGTATTTTTGAACAATTTCAGGAGATACTTTATTAACAATTCCATTCAAAACATAAGCAGAGAGTGCCAGGTCGTCGAGGTAGCCTAAAGGACCTAAAAAAGCTTCGGGTAAAATATCAATAGGTGATATAAAATAGGCAATAGCCAGGATCAGCTTTGCTTTTTCATGGCTGGGTACGCCTTCATCTGTAGCTAATTTTATCAACAAGTAAAAAAAGTCGGGCACCAGTAGCAGGTAATCAGCCCATTTGTTTTTCCTGCCGGTCTCCGTTTCAAGCCAGTTTACAATCCTTGTTCTTAATTTCCCGTAAAAATCCGTTTCCTTTTTCATGATTATTCAATAATTTGTAAAAATAAGAACGTGCTGCCGTTCAGGAAAAACAAATTTAATCAATTCATCGATACCCTATACTTTGCGTGTTTTCCATTTGCCTTTTTTAAACAAGTATAGGCTTAAGAGCGCTAAGGAAGATTCAGCAATAACAATCGCGATACAAGCACCCTCGAGTCCCATATTAAATACAATCGCGAGCACGTACGCCAGTGGAATCTCCAGCAGCCAGAAAGCAAAGAGGTTAATCCAGGTTGGGGTGATGGTATCTCCACTACCGTTAAACCCTTGTATGAGCACCATTCCCAGGCCGTAAATTATAAAACCGTAACTGATAATTCGAAGGCACTGAATGCCATATGCAATTACTTGTGGATCATCAATAAATATTTTTATCCAGAAATTTGGAAACGAGATTAAAATAAGGCTTATCGTTCCCATAAATATCATATTGGCATAACCCGTAGTCCAAACTGATTTTTCAGCCCTGTCAGGTTTATTGGCTCCTAAATTTTGTCCAACCAATGTAGATGCTGCATTACTCAAACCCCATGCAGGAAGCAATGCAAAAATAATGATTCGGATAGCGATAGTGTAACCAGCTAATGCATCAGGGCCTGAAACGGATATGATCCGGACCAGAAAAATCCAACTGGATGTAGCAATGAGGTTTTGCAGAATGCCGCCTCCTGAAATTTTCAAGAGATTGATCATAACACCAAATTTAATCCGGATGCTTTCAAGATAGAGTTTGATTCTATGTTTGCCACGAAAAAGAATATATAGCTGGTAGATTACCGCAATACCTCTTCCCGTGGTAGTAGCTATCGCTGCCCCCATTAATCCCAATTCGGGGAAAGGACCGATTCCAAAAATAAGCAGTGGATCAAGGATGAGGTTGATGATATTTGCAATCCACATTACACGCATGGATAAAGCGGCATCGCCCGAACTTCGCAAAACGGCATTAATGATGAACAATAGCATGATCACCATATTACCACCAAACATAATGGCCGGGTACCAATGACCATTCTCTATCATTTGGCTGCTGGCCCCCATTAATTGTAAGAAGCCTTTGGCAAAAATGAATCCGGGTATGGCGATTAGTATGGATATGAATATGCCAAGTGCTATGGCCTGAAAGGCTACCAAACCGGCTTCTTTGTTCTTTTTTTCTCCAATTCTCCGGGAAACCAGGGCAGTAGTTGCCATGCTCAAACCTATTCCCAAAGCGTATACAATAGTCATAGCCGACTCGGTAAGTCCAACAGTGGCAACTGCATCAGCACCTAGTTTGGAAACAAAAAATATGTCAACAACTGCAAATACTGATTCCATGACCATCTCGAGGACCATGGGAACGGCTAAAAGGAATATGGATTTACCTAACCGTATTTCTGTAAAATCTTTTTCAGTACCTGCAATTGCTTCCTTAATATCTAACCAGATTGCAGGCAGATTAATTTGTTTTTTATAATAAAAAAGTGAATTAATAATTTTTTTAACAGACATGACAAAATAAAAATTAAGGGAAAAATAAATTACCTAACGTGATCTAATTCCTTAACAGGAATAAAAGACCGGCGCAATAGTTGGAATAAATGTTGTCATGGTCGTCGGTATCTGATTAGTGCAGCAAAAATAACCTAAATATCTTAAGCAAGTATTTTATATCCATATTCTAGAATTGAAAATAAAAAAGATGTGAATTTAATGTTAAATAAGTTGACATTTATCAAGAATTGGAGTATATTTACAATCCCAATTAAAACTAAGAATTGCTCATTAACTAAAATATACTACTATGAAACTAACGGGAATCGGCCTTTTGTGCGACTGCGCTTAATCTCTTGTTTTACCAGGTTGCACAAAAGGTTTTTTATTTTCCCTTCAAACATATAAGAAAACGTGGTGATGAAAGTATGTACGGTGCTCTAAATTCACCAAAGCCTTGCAATTGCTGCAGGGCTTTTTTTTGATAAATTATATTGATTTGTAACCTTTTAAGTAAGATGACGTAAATACCTTTGACTAAATTAACTTTTAGTTATCATACGGTGCTCCCGATTTCCCTCAGATCGGGACTTTTTTTTGCCTATAGCTCAGCAGCCTGAAATAAAAAAGCCAGAGACAATAAACTGTAAAAATTGTCCTGGCTCAGCAATTGATAACAAGTCAGAAGAGTCTCCTCTTCACGTATCGAATTGACAATATTTTTAAAACTTTAGCAAACCTTATACGTTTATAAGCACTTGTTTGTTTCAAGCCGTGTATGATATTTTAATCATTTCTAGAACGTTGAACCGCAAATTGAAATAAATCATGATTACATTTGGATCAGTTTAAACCATTAGCAAAAATATGCCGGGTAAAAAAGTATCCGAAGAGTGGGTAGCAATTCGTTATTTCAGAGAGAAATATGCCCAATTCCCAAAAGGGAAACTGATAAAATCAGAATCTCCGGATTTTATATTGAAACTGAACAGAAAGAAAAGTATCGGTATTGAAATTACACGATTGGATTATTTGCTAAGAAACAATTTCGATAATAGGTCGGAATTGCTTTCCAGATTAATTGAAAAAAAAGAAGATAAATTACCGTTCTATAAGAAGAGCTTGCTGAACGAATACTGGTTGATCATTACCACTGAGACCTCTGATCTGGCAGAAATTTCGGAGTGCGAAGGACAACAAACATCCACATTTGACAAAGTATTTTTATTTGATATGTTTTCAGGAAAAATTGAAGAAGTAGCATAACTAAATAAAAACTTTTTAATGAATTCACTTATAGTTTTATGATACCTTTGCAGCGTTCTGGCTTATATGGTAATGAGTCAGGAAGATTGAGCCCCGATCAATTAGTTCACCCTTTTTGCCGGGGCTTTTTTTATTTACAACTTTCAGTATTAACTTCGTTTATCCTGGAATTGGGGGAGGTCAAATTAAAAGCCTATATTTGTTTCACTCACAGCCTACTTTAAGCAGATGATTCAAATAGCAGTAACTTAAATATTGGACAAATTAAAGTGTTTTATCATGGTATTTTAATGATTTTAGCACTGACTCTTTATAGCTACGGCTTAGTGGAAGAACACTCTCACCAATTTCAATAGAGTGAGACGTGAATGCTGTGATGTATGATAGACCAACGATATAAGATTTATGAATCCTTAAAAAATGCTGCTGGGGTAATTGTTTTTCGATGTAACCTATCTGCACCTTTGTTACAATTTTATTTTTTCCGGTATGGATACGAATATATTCTTTTAGACTTTCAATGTATAGAATGTCTTTGAGGTAGATTTTCTTAACTTTTTTATTCTCTTTCACATAAATGAATATATCGTGAGAAAGTATTTGTCCGGCATCAGATAGGATAATTGGCTTTAAATCATTGTTTTCAAAGTATTTATTCATGGCTTTTAAAAACCGCTCGAAGGAAACCGGTTTTAATAGGTAATCAATTACATCCAGCTCATACCCTTCAATGGCAAAATCGCGGTATGCAGTAACAACAATTACTTTTGGAGGATTTTTAAGAGTTTTTAGGAAATCAAGACCAGTCAGCTTAGGCATTTGAATGTCAAGGAACATCAAATCAACTTTGTCATTCTGAAGGACAGAAATTGCCTCCATCGCATTCCTGCATTCAGCTATAACATTGGTATTAGGAATATTTTCCAGATGTTTTTTTATGACACTTCTGGCAATAGGTTCATCATCTATAATTACACATCTAGTTTTCATTTTTTTAATTTATGATGCAAGTTTCAATTCTAAATAAGCTTTAAACTCATTCTCACTATTTATAATATCTAGTTTGAAGTCATTTTTATATTGTAAACCAAGCCTTTTTTTAAGATTTTCAAGGCCAATACCTTCCGATACTTGGTTTGCTATATTTTCTGCTAATTCTTTCGAATTGTTTACTGAATATTTTAAAATTAGATCTTCTACCTTGATATTAATGTGTAGCCATTTATTGTCAGATTGTTTACTCATACCATGTTTGAAAGCATTTTCAATAAAAGGAAGTAATATCAATGGTGCTATTTTCAGATTCTTTAATTGCCCATCAATTGTAAGTGCAATATCAAGTGATTCGTCATGCCGGATTTTTTCGAGTGCGATATAATTTTCAAGCAGTTTAATTTCCTTTTCAAGCGGCACCAGGTTCTCATTGCATTCATATAGCATATAATCAAGCATTTCGGATAGTTTAACAACGACTTCTGATGCCATGTCTGATTTTTCCAAAGTCAGACCATATAAATTATTTAATGTGTTGAACAAAAAATGCGGATGTATCTGAGCTTTAAGAAATTTTAATTCTGATTCCCTTAATTTAAGTTCAATTTCTATTTTGTCTTTTTCAATCCTTTGTTTTTCCTGGATAACCCATAGCCAATTTTTGGCAATTTTTATGGTAGATGCCAGTCCCGTAATCATAAACTGAACAACAATTGTCCAGAGAAACGTTAATTTAACATACTCTTCAAAACTACTCCATCTGTTTTCATTGAGAATGAGATTTACACCAAAGTACTCATAGGGAAGCGAAATCAGCAGAGAGAACACAATTATAAATCCAAAATATGAAAGTATAAAATGCACATATTTCTTTTGGAATAAGAAATGAGGTATTAAAAAATAAATTACAGTATAAGTGCTTAGAATATCAGAAGGTAAGTACAATAAATTTAATAAAAAGATTTCGTTTGAATACCTTCCTGAAAGCAGTGTGGGGAATAGGAATAAACAATAGATGAATACCCAAAAAATAATGTGACTTAAAACCCGGTATCTAAAATTAAATTGTTTGATCATTTTATAAAAGAGTCATTATAAAGATAGTATAGTTTTTAAAAAGTGAGTCATTCATCTATCCAAAAATCTGGTTTCGCTATAACACCACCGTTTTCGCGGCAATCTATGCATGCAGGGTGAGGTACAGCTCTTGCGCCATCAGGACTTGTCGTTACATATATTGGCCAGTAACCTGGATCAGTCATCCACAAATCATTGTACGCTTCAAAATCTCTCTGTTTTAATTCACAGGTTGAATAATAAAAAGGAACTGATAAAGGAGGACGGTTAAAAAATACCCTTTTCTGATCTAAACCTGCAGCAAAAAAGTATCCCAAGACAGTTTCATTTGGGTTATTTTTATTTGAAATGTTTCCCTTTACCTGAAAGGGTTGCTGTACATTAAATACACCATCACCTGTGTTAAGTTTTTCAAGTTCACTCCAGAAGATAAAAGCATTTTTCGTTAGGCTATATTGCTTTACTAACAAGCTGTATCTAATTGAAAGTTGTCTTGTTTCAGTACTTAC
>JAZBOW010000311.1:0-8502 GCA_036351335.1 Bacteroidales bacterium
GGTTATTCATACATAAATGAATCTGTTGGTTCTCATGGTATGAAATATACTTTAAAAAAATCAACAGATGGGTTACAGACTTTTACAACGATAAAAACGAAAACCGGCGATTTTGGGTGCTACAGTCTGGATGAGATGTTTTATATAAACGCGGATACCGGTTTTATCGCAGAACTTTGCCAGGGCTTGACAAGCATTTACAGGACCATGGATGGTGGTGAAAATTGGACAGCCATGGAATTTGGCGGCACATATGGTCTGTCAATGTACTTTCTTGATGAAAACCTGGGTTATTATTCCTTTTTCCCGGGAGGAGATAATTATTCATATTTGATGCAAAGTGGCACGCAGGTTTTCACTACAAAGAAATATATTTTCGTAAGGGGTAGTTATCAATATCCTAATCATAACACCAAGATCAGGTTTATAAATGACAGCACGGGTTTTATTATTTGTAAAGACACGCTGGAAAATACAGTGATCCTTAAAACTTCAAACTATGGATACGATTGGTCTGAAAAGATGGTATTGGACAATACGGTTTTCAGGGATATCTATTTTACATCTGATAGTGTTGGTTTTGTTATTGGCGACAATGGCCTTATTTTAAACACTGCTGATTATGGCGAAACCTGGCAGACAATCAACAGCAATACGGGTAATAATCTTTATGCAATAGACTTTTCCAATGAAAGCGTGGGTTATATTGCTGGAGAAAATGGAACGATACTAAAATCGTCAGACAATGGCGCATCGTGGACAGAAGCAGACTTTACTAATACAAATACTTTAATTTATGTAAAGGTATTTGAAAATGGTCATATTTATGTGAATGATGACAACGGTTATTTATACAGCAATTATGACCCTTCAGGTTTTACAGAGAATGACCGCAAAGACATTTATATTTTCCCCAATCCTTCGAAAGATAAGATTTCAATAAAAGGCGAAAGCGTCCAAAATATTGAGTTGTTAAATAGCTTAGGACATTGTATTGCCTCAACAAAACCTAATAGCCAACCAACCACATTCAACATTGAACACTTAAAACCCGGTATTTATTTCTTAAAAATTAATATTGATGGGCATGTAACTTATAAGAAGTTCATTAAAGAATAAGAATACGTTTTTAAACATCAGCATTTAATATTTACATTTGTTCGGGTTATCCTAAAAAAATAGCACACCCCAGCATTTGCAATTAATTTGTCGTATCTTTATTTTATTCATTAATTAATTAAAATTAACCGGCATACTTACTTTTTTAAAAGCTTGAATTAATCATCTGACTTTAAAGAAGAAATCGCCAATTACCTCAACTTTTGATGATGAAAATCGCTGTACTCATAATATGTTTGCTCGCCCCTGCAATGATCGTGGCTCAAAAAGCTGATAACAGCCAGGTTAAATCTATGATCGGGCAATATAAAAAAGATGCCAAAGGGCCTTACAAGGATATCCGGTGGTTTTGTAAAGACGGCACCACAAGGCCGCCACAGGAACGTTGCCCCGAACCAGGCGTACAAAGGGCACGATATAAGGATGAAGTTGTTGCACTGGCCAAATCGAATCAGGTTTACCTGGGGCAGATTCTTGCAACTACAGAATTCCCAGAATTTTGGGACGAGTCCAACTACCAATTGAGGCTCAAGCAATACCAGCTTCAGAATTATCTTTTCAGATCGGATGACGGATGGATCTTGCGAAAAGCACAATATTACCGCGGGGCTTTCCAGGCAGAAGATGAAGAAGCCTGGGGACAGGAGTTTTTCAACTGGCTGCTCATCTCCGATTCGAAAATCAATCAAAACTTCTACCTCGTTCGAGAGGCCGCCAAAGATATCCCGCACCAGGGTGACGATAGCAAAACGCAATTGATTCGATCCCTATCAAAGGAAATTTCTGACAGCGTGCCTTCTTTTTTAAACCTGCGGGTAAAAATTCACGGGCAGCCCGAACCAGTAGATATTATAAGCGTTAAAAAATACAGGGAATCGAACAAAACCAGCTTATCCTCAGGCCAATTGAAAAAGTTGGATGAACTGATCAATCAAATGGAAATCGTTTATCAACCGGCCAATTTGAATACTCTGAACAAATACCTGAAAAACATCCCTAAAGACATTGAGCCGGGACTATCCATTCAGGTTTTGATTGAAAAATACAATACCTATTCTGCCGACAATAAGATCATTGAGTTGTCAAAGGTTATTTGGAACATCCGGGAAAATATTATCAGTGTTAAGAAAAGTCAGGGCCGTTTGGCTTTATTAGATATTTCTATAAAACTTGAAGAAATACTGTTTAGGGATATCATTCGGTGGGAAAACAAAACCCTTGATGATCTGCTTACCAAAACTTACTATCTCGGGATGGCTTCGGCTGGTTGCGGATATATCGAAATGTGGGAATGGGAAAAAATCAAATCCGGGCTGGAGCCGCCAGCTTCTGCAGCTATTCTTCTTGACGACCTCAACCAGAGGCTGGAAATTTCGAGGCGGCTGGTGGAATGGAGCGCAGGCACATCGAGGGGAGTATACAAAGAAGTTATTGAACTTTATGCAGGTTTCGAACCTCTGGTTTACGGATTTAACGACGATAGGATCAGGTCATCTTTGTTGCTGTACCTGGGAAATTGTGTTAGCGAACTCGGCGAATTTATTGCCAGAGAAGCTGACTTGTCGAATAAAGTAATGGATATTCAAGGGCAAAGCCACATTCGGGGCATCAATCCCGGTTATGCCATGGGCGAGTTGGTCGTTATGAATGAGGTAACAGAAGAAACGAAAATATTCGGAGACAAAATATATGTATTCAACTATCCGCCGGCTGATTTAAAACCCGTAGCCGGAATTGCGACCGTTACAGAAGGAAACATGGTTTCTCATGTACAATTACTTGCCCGTAACCTGGGTATCCCCAATGCCGTTGTTTCTGCCAATAACCTCGAGGAGCTTAAAAAATATAATGGAAAAATGATATTTTATGCTGTTTCGAACAAAGGAACTGTCATTATGAAGTCTGCTGAACAGATGACTATCGAGGAGAAAAAACTCTTTGAAACCAAGCAGCGGAGTGAGGAAAAAATAATGGTTCCTGTAAACCGGATAGATTTGACACAAACGGGTATTTTAAACCTTCGTGATGTTCATGCGTCTCACTCAGGTATACAGTGTGGCCCAAAAGCAGCCAACCTCGGCCAATTAAAGCTTATGTTCCCGGAGCATGTGGTGGAAGGCCTTGTGATTCCATTCGGAATCTTCAAGCAACATATGGATCAGACCATTCCCGGTAAAAATTTATCCTATTGGGAATATCTGAGCAAAATATTTAAACGTGCTGCTGAAATGCAACAACAAGGTTCGGCAGAAGAAGAGATTGACATATACACGCTCCAAGAACTCGAACTGTTAAGAAAGGATATTAAAAATATGAAACTGTTGCCCGGATTTGTGTCTAAGCTGGGACAATCGTTTATGAATGTTTTAGGCAAACCTATGGGTGATACGCCCGTATTTTTGCGGAGCGACACCAATATGGAAGACCTCAAGGACTTTACAGGCGCCGGACTCAATCTGACCATCTTCAATGTCACTGAAAAAGAGAAAATTCTTCAGGGCATAAAAGATGTTTGGGCCTCTCCTTATACAGAACGCAGCTATAAATGGCGGCAACGCTATTTGCTGAATCCCGAAAATGTATATCCTTCCATTCTTATTATTCCCAGTGTTGATGTCGATTATTCGGGCGTTTTAATCACCAAAGGAATTTTAAACGACAACAACAAGGATCTCACCATAGCCTTCAGCCGTGGCGCAGGAGGTGCCGTTGATGGGCAGTCAGCCGAATCGTATTTATTGGAATCAGGAGGAAATAATATATTACTATCACCTTCCCGCGAGCCTAAATACAATTCACTTCCTGCTAAAGGAGGTATAGAAAAAAAATATGCAACATTTGAAAATCCCATCCTGAGCGAGAAAAACCTTCGTCAAATACGAGATTTTGCCAAACAGATCAACAAAGAAATGGCAAATGATGGTGACACTAAATCCTCCGGACCTCACGATATTGAATTGGGATTTAAAGATGATAAGGTCTGGCTGTTTCAAATCAGGCCTTTTGTCGAGAACAAAAATGCCAACCGATCAGCTTATCTAATATCAATTACGCCTGAGTTACCTGTTTGGAAATCCATATATCTAAAAACTGCATTATAAGATGAAAACACTAAAATTAATGGCCATAGCTCTACTCCTATTTGGTCTGCACAGCGAAACCTTCGCCTACCCATATGATGGTTACGGCATAACCGGAATCCGGCGCCTGCTTCGGCTGCAACTGATTATGACCGGTGAGATCGTTGATAAAAAACCGGTGCCCGGGGCTCAGAAAACACTGGCCGAAATTCAATTGAATTTAATGGGTGAAAGGTGTGACAGCCTGCTTAAATTCCCGGCACCCGATCCTGAATTACAGAAATCTATTAATGCCCTCTTCCCGTATATGCATGAAAGTTACTCCTTATGTGTGCTTGAAATCACACCCGGCAAGCCAATCAGGTATGCAAACCGGCAGGAAAAAAGGGCCTTCATGCCTGGCAGTGTTGCAAAACTCGCCGTAATTGCGGGTTTGTTCAACGAACTTCAAAAGCTTTACCCTACTTCATTTGAAGAACGGCAGGAAGTGATGAAGAACCGCATGGTACGCGCCGGTAAATGGGCCAATTATGACTCGCATACGGCTCCTTTTTTCAATGTAGAAACCTATAAATATTCGAAGCACGTGGTTACCGAAAACGATACCTGTTCGCTTTACGAGTGGGCCGATCATATGATCTCGGCGAGTAATAATGGTGCTGCAAGCATTGTTTGGAAAGAAGCCATCCTGATGCATGCATTTGGAGCAAATTATCCACCGACCACTGAGCAGGAAGCGGATTTTTTTAAGAACACACCCAAATCAGAGCTAAAGGAGATGGCCATGCACGTGGTAAACGATCCACTACGAGATATGGGAATAACCAAAGAAGAATTTAAACTGGGCAGCATGTTTACTAAAGATGCCAAAGCCCTGGTGCCAGGCGAAGGTGGCACTACTGCCAGCCCTTATGGCTTGATGAAGTTCCTGGTAGCTATGGAAAGTGGTGAAATTGTTGACCCGGCTTCCAGCCTCGAAATTAAGCGCCTGATGTACGCAACAGATCGCAGGATTCGCTACGCAGCCTCAACTTCACTTACGGATGCGGCAGTCTATTTTAAATCAGGCAGCCAGTACAAATGCAAACCTGAAGAAGGTTACGAATGTAAGAAATACATGGGCAATGTAGACAATTACATGAATTCGGTAGTAGTGGTTGAACAGCCAAATGGCACCATTTATATGGTCACACTCATGTCCAATGTATTAAAGAAAAACTCTGCCAATGATCATTTTGCCATCGCTTCGCAAATTGACAAGATCATCAGGAAGTAGTACTAATCTTTTTTCAACGCTTTAATAGCCTGCTCTGCAAAAGTCCTGATCTTAGGATTGGCATCAAGTAGTTGCTTTTCAATGAGGGGAATATAACGTTTGTTACCTACCTGGGAAATCAGGTATAACACCGCCAGTTTTATCTTAACATCTTTTCCTGCCAGCAACATGGATAAACATTCAAATTCATCGGGTATTTTCACATTCAGGTTTTTGATGGTAGTTTCTGAAATATGGTCAAGAAAAACGGTCTCCACTATGGGAATCAACACCCTTTTTAAATTGGTTTCCAGTAAATTATCTAAAAACTCAACTGCATTGATCCGCATATCAGGTTTTTTACTTTGCAACCCTTGATAGATGTTCAGAATTTCATCAGGTGGATATTTTAATCCGAGCAATCGGAATATCCTTTCAAGGTTTCCATCCAGTCTTCTTTCCAACAAAGCTACCAGGCTTTTTCTTGCTTCCGATTGTTTCTCAAGCAGACCAGCCTCAATCCGGTTTTCATTGGTACCTATCATCGTATTCTGCGCATAAAGTGCTGCCAGGGTTTCCATGTACAGGTGGGCTTCTTCTAAAATCCGCTTGATGACAAGTTTGTGATGAAACCTGAGCTGCGGATGATGTATTTTCAGGTTATTCAATGATCGCAAAGCCTCCATCTTCAAACTGATCTCCTGATGATCTAAAATGGCAAACAGGAGTTCCACAGATTGCTGCGTTCCTACCTTTTCGACAATAGAAGGTATCTGTTGCAAGATTTCAAGATCCCAGGAAGTACTACGGATAATTTCATCAAAACTATCTATTATGGCTGGGCCATAAATCAGTAAAGCTACTTTAGCCGCATCCTTATGCCTGTCGTGGCTTAAAAATGCGGAAATTTCATAAATAAAATCAGGGCGCATGGTAGTGGCAGCCGCTACTAAAGCCTGGTCTACAATTTCAGGGTCTTCATCCAGCATCAACTCTCTTATAAATGAAAAATAGGTCTCCAGGTTTAATTGACCAATGGCTTTGAGAATGGTTATCTTTCGGAATTTTATCTCTTCCGAATCCCTCAATCCTACGAGGCTGTGTATTTTTTTTCTAACCAATTCTTCCAGGTCGAAAATATGCTTTAATTCAGGGTTATCCCTTGTTTCTGTTGCCAGGCTGACAAGCGCCGCGCCGCGAACTTTGTAATTCTTATCCTGCAAGTATTTTTTCAGCAATATTTCCCTGCGCTCAGGTGAACGGGCTATTAAATATTCAAAAGCTGCTATTTTTACTTGTTGATCGGGATCATGAATCATGGGTAATACTTCCTCAATAACAGGCTGATTTTTAAAAAAATACAAACACTGTAGAGCTTCCAGCCTTATGGCAGGAACATCATGACGGATAAGGGCATGCACTTCTTCAAACAGCCTTTCATCCGGCATTTCTTTTATCTTCCTTAAAATATATATGATCTGGCTCCCTGTTCCTTTCTGCAAAACTTTTTTCAAACCGCTTAAAACCGATTCATTTGATAAGTCCAGCAAATCCTTTTTCTCAGCTTGGTTTTTATGTTGCTCCACTTTCAGTTTAAAGGAGCTGATATACTCGGTCCTGATCTTTCTGGCGAAATAGAGCCATAGGAAGAAAAAAACGAGAATCATCAAACTGATAAAGCGGGTTGATAAATCAAGCCCATTGACTAAAAAAATCAGGATCAGGCCGCTGATACCCGTCGCAGCGCTATCAACGAAAACATCGATAAAACTCTTCGTCTGGTTTTTTATTTCCTGTGGGATTGGCAGTGCCATTAATTCAACAGCCGACTTGTTGACTGATTGTTTAAGGCTTCCGTCAACTAATTTCAGGAAAATAACTGCCCATAATTCTGGAAAGATAAGCACCAGAAAAGCACCAAGCATAATGCCGATGGGGAGGATAAACAATGAAGTGCCCACACCAAATACACCCACCACGCGACGTGTAAGAAAGAGCTGAATAGCCAGCGAAATAAGGTTAAAGCTTGAAAACCAGAAACCAAAGAAAGCAGTCAGGTCATCAGGATCAGGAATTTTAATCGATGCAATGGCACTGAATTGGTAGTCGACCAGTTTGGCAACGATAACACTGATGCCGATAATTACAGCCAGGTAAGTGAGGTGTTTCGATTTCCTGATGAGTGCAAGCGGATTGGCATCAAAGCCTTTGATCCTTTTTTTACGTTGGAATTTTGATTGTGTCAGTAATACTTCTTTTTTCCAAATGTTTTGCGTGATCGGGATGCAAAAAACCAGGAGGGATGCCGCAATAAAAGGCAGGTTTTCACTACCCAACGATTCAGCAATAATGGAAGTCAGATATCCACCGAAAATCCCGCCAGCGATTGCACCAGCACCGATAAATCCAAAAAGACGTTTAGCTTCCCTCGAATTAAACACGATATTGGCCAAAATCCAGAACTGGGAAGCCGAGAGTACCGCAAAAATAGCCACCCAGATATAAAACAGATACAGTACCCAGCCTTCCAGAAAATTCAACCGGAGCAACAATCCAAATATAATGAGCATACTCACTGACCAAATCAGCGTTCGATTGATAATAACATTCAAAGGCATTCGGGATAACACCCTTGAATACAACAATGAAACAAGACCTGCAAATATGGCAACCAGCACGAAAACATTAGGTAAATTCTCGGCTCCCATTTTGGCCAGAAACAGTCCATTGACGGCAGGTTTCACGATGAGGAGCGTGGAAATGAGCAGGAAAATATTCAACTGCATTAATACGGCCTTTCGGTATTCGCCTTCTCGAATATCAAACACATTCCTCAGTAAATGCTCATAATATTTTTTGATGGTTTCCATCAGGTTGTTCCCAAATTATTTCCCGAAATTACAAAAGAACAAGCTCGGGTAAAAGGGATGGTTTCAATTAATTACTGAATACCTTTTCAACTTCATATACGAGTTCACGGCATATTTTCTCACCGTCCGGGTCCTCGATCAAAGCAACCAGAATATACCTGCGACCATCTGGTCCCCA
>JAZBOW010000312.1:0-2467 GCA_036351335.1 Bacteroidales bacterium
ATAGGGAATCCGTAATTTCTCCAGGATAGCCGGCACCTGGGCTTCCCGGGCATCGCCAAAATGGCTTTCGCAAATATTAAAGCAGATATCAGGTTTGAATTTCCGCACGGTATCCACAACTGTGATGTCCCCTTCAAGAAACTCGCAGGTATGCCCTCCTGACCGGATGGCTTCTACAAGGGCATTAATTGTCTTTTCACTGTCCAGGTCATCCCACTGATCCGCGGGCATGCCATCCCAACGTGGGGCGTTCTTCTTTAAATTTGCCAGTAACGCAACACGAAATTTTTTCATGATCTGATTTTGGTTTCTCCATAAGAAGGGAATTGATCAAAAGTATTATAGCATTTTTCGAGTTCATTTTGAAGATGGGTGCATTGGTGATGCAGAAAAATGGCGGCCAGTTGACCGCCATTAATTTCTTGAAAAGAGCCGAAAAAATTGAAGTACAGGTTATTCCACCTTGAACATTTTGGCATCTTCTGCCCGGGCTTGCTTAATACCGCGGTCAATATCCACGCCGCGCAGCATAATGATCCCCATAACGAAGAAAATTACCAATGAAACAATCCCCCAACGCCCATCGCCTGTAAGTTGGGTGATAAGTGCCATGACAAAGGGACCAACAACCGTGTTAAATTTTTCGGATACGCTGAAAAATCCGTAAAATTCAGCCGTTTTACTTTTGGGCATTAACTGACCGACCAGCGATCGGCTGAGTGCCTGGCTGCCTCCCTGTACCATGGCAACGCCGAAGCCCAGTAAGAGGAAATGCCATTCCTCGGTCATGAAATATCCGAAAATAGCAACAAGTGTGTAGACCAATAAGCTGAGGGTGATCGATTTTTTAATGCCAAGTTTCTTTGAAAGTTTACCAAACAGGATGGAAAAGGGAGCTGCCACAAATTGTACCATCAGCAGCGTACCGATCAAAATCATCGTACCAAAGCCCAGGTCTGTGCCAAAGGCTACGGCCATGGTGATAATGGTGCCAATACCATTAGCGTAGACAAAGAAAGTCAACAGGAACCAGAAAAGATCACGAAACTTGGCGATATCTTTGAGTGCTTTGAAAAAGCGTCTAAAACCAACCGTCAGCACATTCTGCCCGATCTCACTGGCCTCAGCCATGCGTGCGGGTTCTCTCACACGCCGGAAGATAGGAATAGAGAAGACCGCCCACCAAACCGCCACGCTTGCCAGGCTCAGGCGCATCATCAACTTAGTGGCTTCCGTTTCATCCATATTGGGCAACAAGGAAGGGCCGAGGAAGATCATTGCGACGTTGATCAGCAGGAGTATGCCGCCCCCGATATAACCCATGGCATAACCCCGGGATGACACCTGGTCCAGTTCGTCTTCAGATGCCACATGCGGCAGCAAGGCATCATAAAATACCAGGGAACCTGCAAAACCAATCGTTCCCAGAATATAAAGAATTGATGCCAGCAGTTGATCCCCCGGTTGATCAACCAAAAACATCAATGCTGTACTGATCACGCCCAGTGCAATGAAGAAAGCCATGAACTTTTTCTTTGACCCGCGGAAATCCGCAATAGCGCCCAAAACCGGGCTGATCAATGCTGCGATCAAGCTGCCAATGGCAACCGTATAACCCCAGATGGAAAGGGCCCCTTCCAGGGCAATATAGGTGGCAAAGTAATTGGGCAAAATGGCGCCCATCACCGTGGTAGCAAAGGCAGAGTTCGCCCAGTCATACATCACCCAGCCAAATTGGGCACTTTTCTTTTCTTTTTGTTCCATTGAACACTCCTCATCTCCAGGTCGAATGGGTTAATTATATATCTGAATTGATATAGGAGGGAGAGATTATTTAGGGAAATTATTATGAAGTGGATAGTGAATGAGGAATGGTGAATTGAAAAATCTCTTCTTTAGTTTTGTGGTACTGAGGGTCCGATAATTCACACCTCAAGCCCCTCGCGGGTATAATACCAAGTTGCGCATTTAACGAAATAAATAAAACGTTTGTGCTATACTTAATGGAATGAGTGAAATTATGATGATGGCACGTGATAACCTGCGTGTGGTTGGCGCACGCGAACATAATTTAAAAAACATTACCGTTGAAATCCCCCGCGACAAGCTGGTGGTGATAACGGGTTTATCAGGCTCCGGGAAAAGCTCCCTGGCATTCGACACAATTTTTGCTGAGGGGCAACGTCGCTATGTTGAATCCCTGTCCTCTTATGCCCGTCAATTCTTAGGGCAGATGGATAAGCCCGATGTAGATACCATCGAAGGGCTCTCCCCCTCTGTATCAATCGACCAAAAAGGCACTTCCCACAATCCCCGATCCACCGTTGGCACGGTGACAGAGGTCTATGATTACATGCGCCTCTTGTATGCCCGTGTAGGCATTCCCCACTGCCCGATCTGCGGTCGTGTGGTTCAAAAGCAATCCGCCCAGGAAATCGTGGATTTTATCGAGAAACTGCCGAAAGAC
>JAZBOW010000313.1:0-7691 GCA_036351335.1 Bacteroidales bacterium
GACGATGATGGTGCCCTCTATATTTTGGAAACATACTGGGACAAGCAGGCATTTGAGGCATCGACATACAGCCTGCATGCCACATCCTTGTACTTTACTGCCATCGCCAATGGCAACAGCCAAATGTATCACTCGAATGATATGGTGAAACTGGTGGAAGCCTCAGGATTGTATATCGATAAGATGGTAGAAAATATCGGCGTAAGCCATACGTTATTTAAATGTACGCGTAAAAAGTGATCTTCAATTAAAAACCAGCATGCTTAACTACCGCAACCTCAACATACTATTTTTCATTGCTATTTTAACCCTCATTGTAGTCAGCAACTATTATACAGTGGGGATTCTTGCTTACCTCATTCTAATCGCCGTGTATGTTTTGTTGATCGCGATAGGTGCTTTTAGCATCCGGCAGAATTTTTACTTTACGTCGCTCAATTCGGGCAATAAAAGTAAAAAAGAGATCGCCCTGACCTTTGATGATGGTCCACACCCTAAAATTACACCGGAAGTGCTTAATTTGTTGGATGATTATGCCATGAAAGCTACTTTTTTTTGCATCGGTAAACAGGTCGATGATCATAATGAAATCGTAAAGGAAGCAGATAAAAGAGGCCACATTATTGGTAACCACAGTTATCACCACGGTCATCTTTTCGATTTACAATCGAGCGTAAAAATGACCCACGAACTGAACCAGACACGGAACAGTATTTATCATGCCATAGGAAAAATGACCAATTTATTTCGTCCCCCTTTTGGTGTGACCAATCCATTGCTGAAAATCGCTGTGAACAATGTCAATCTGATATCTATCGGGTGGAGCATCAGGTCGTTTGATACTAACAGGAGCCAGGAGTATGTGATTTCAAGGCTTAAAAGAAAAACGCATCCCGGCGCCATCATTCTTCTTCACGATACAAGGGATAAAGTAATTCCTATTCTAAAAGCATTTCTGCCTTGGCTGCAAGAAAACGGCTATCAAGTGGTCAGCCTCGAAAAACTTTTACATATAAAAGCCTATGAAACTATTTAAAATACTTATCTTAATAGGTATCCTTACCGGACTTTCATCATTCCAGATGCAACAGGATGATTTTCAGGAATTAAAAAATAAAGACAGCCTCGTTGCAAAAATTAAGGCATATACATCTGAAACATACTCAATAAAAAGTGACTTTATTCAGGAGAAACACCTGACGATACTGGAAGAAGTGCTTGTAAGTGAAGGTCACTTTATCTTCCAAAAAGAAAACAGCGTGCTGTGGGAATACACAACACCCATCGACTATGCTATTATCGTATTTGATGGAAAATTCACCATCAGAGACGGTAAAAAAGTTCAGGAATACGACATCGAATCGAACCGCATGTTTAAAGAGATCAATCATATGATCATTACTTCTGTGAGTGGTGACTTTTTGAATAACCCCGATTTTGAAAGTACCTATTTTGAGAACGGAACATTTTACCTGGTCAGGCTAAGTCCGGTTAAACCGGAAGTAAACAATATGCTTTCAACGATTGAAATTTATTTTGATAAAAACAACATTTCGGTTTCACAGGTAAAATTCATTGAACCCGGAGACGATTTTACCCTCATTAAATTTTTCAATAAGGTATTAAACGATGAAATACCACCACAGGTATTTCAAACTGAAAACACCAAATAATGAAACGCCATTTCAGTAAGCGGTCAATTACTTTCCTGATATTAGGCTTAGGAATACTTTTCGCAGGCCCGACTTCATGCACATACCATCATTACAAAGGGCTTGAAAAATCTTCAACCTCGATCAGCACCCCTGATATTTTTGATTCTTCATTTAGAAAAGCCACTTATGTAACGGATTTGGAAGTGTTTGGAAATGAACTTGGCGGTATTACCATCATTAAGAAAGTTATACCTACGAACACATACCATGTAGTTTTTATGTCGCAGATCGGTTTAACCTATTTCGATGTGGGAGTAGCTATGGATCAGGATACCGGCGGATTCCGTGTAAACTATATCATGGAAAGCCTGAAGCGCGATTTTATCCTGACGGCCTTGCAAACCGATTTTGAATTGTTGTTTTCAAAATTTCCTGCCGGCGCTCAAAAACAATTCTATAAGCATCCTGAAGAAAAACTGATGGAAAAGGTGGTCCAATATGAAAACACAATGTCATTCTTTTCGGCAGATGACAGCAAAGTGCGTTCAATATCACAACGTAAGGGAAATGTTACACGGGCTGCTATCCTTATTTCCGATTATGGTAAAAATCAGCCTTCGCAATTTAAGATACACAACAGGAAAGCTCGCATAAGAATGTCTTTCAGAGAAATTGATCTGTAAATAAATTTATGTATCCTCTGTTTTCAAAAGTGTTCCTCTAAGCACAGGTTCATCACCGTCTTCAATGCCGGTGATATTAACTTTATAGAATTCATTCTTCTTTAGTCTAGTATCTTCAATGATCACCGGGATGTAATGCTCGCCATAACCCGTTGCAAAACCTTTGTTATTTATTTTTTCAACGAGTACCTGCTGGGTTTTACCAATAAAACTTTTCCGGTAATTGTATTTGGTTTCGTCAGCCAGCTTACGGATGATCTCACTTCTTTCTGACTTTGTTTTCTCGGTGATCTGTTCAGGCATTCTTTCAGCCCGGGTACCTTTTCGTACCGAGTATTTGAATGTATGAATATGCCCAAACCCGATCTTTTTTGCCAGTTCTGCTGTCTTTTTGAAATCCTCTTCCGTTTCGCCGGGAAAGCCGACAATAATATCCGTAGTCAGGTTGAATTGCGGGTAATCAGCTTTCAATTTGGCAGCAATTTGTTCAAATTCTTTGGCCGTGTACATCCGTCGCATCTTTAACAAAATATCTTCCGATCCGCTTTGCAGGCAAATATGCATATGGGGTGTTAGCTTAGAGTTTTGGAAGAGCCTGAAAAAGCTTTCTGAGTACCCATCAGGTTCGATGGATGAAATACGTACCCTGAAATCACCAGGAATTTCGAGAATGGCCTCTATCAGTTTTTCGAAATCGTAATTTTCAAATTTATAACGCCCCAGATTTACGCCGGTCAATACAATTTCTTTATAGCCGAATGCCACCACTTGTTTGATGTTGTCAAAAATAGCTGAGGCAGGCCTGCTGATGGCCCGGCCACGGACTTTGGGAACAATACAAAAAGTGCAGAAGTTGTCGCATCCATCCTGAATTTTGATAAAACTACGCGTGTGAAATGTTTCTTCGGCAGGTGCATAGTTGAACACATCTTTTTCAAACTGATCGGGATTCACAGTTTCGCCGTTAAAATGGGCATCCACCACTGAAAGTACAGAGGTTTTATGTTCGTTATCCACCACATAATCCACTTTTTCATTGGCATTCAGCTTCTCTTTGTAGTGGGTGGCCATACAACCTGTAACGATTGTGAGGGCGTCTTTATTCAATTTACTGGTCTGGTTGATCACCCGCCTTGATTTCTGGTCGCTTTGGTTGGTTACCGTGCAGGTATTGATGACAAATACATCTGCATCTGAATTAAAATCAACTACTTGGTAATTCTGCTTGGCAAATTCGGCGGCAATGGCATCGGTTTCATAAAGATTCAGCCGGCAACCCAGTGTTTTAAATGCAACTTTCTTCATAGTATTCTCCTGTTCATGCATTGATTTCCGATAATACCTCCAACAATTCTCCTTCAGTAGAGAAAGCAACGGCAGAGGTGATTTTCACCTGCACAAAATGACCGATCAGGTTTGTGTCTTCCGAAGCAAATCGCACAATGATCTTCCCTTCCGTTAAAGCGGATAGATAGCCTTCTTTACGGTCTTCGCCGCGAACCAACACTTTTAAGGATTTACCGATCATGGCTTTGTTATATGCCAGCGAATGTTTCATCAATTCTCCTGTTAAGGCATGGTAGCGTTTACTTTTGATCTCTTTTGGAATATCATCGGCCCAGCGGGAACTGGCAGCACCCGGCCGTGGTGAGTATTGCGCAATATAGGCCATATTGTATGTAAACTCCTCCATGATCTTGCGGGTATTTTCAAACTCCTCGTCCGTCTCGCCGGTGAACCCCACAATGATATCGGTAAAAATGGTTGCTTCCGGCAACAAGCGTTTGATGCTATGGATGATGCTGCGGTACTTTTCAATCGAGTGTTTCCTGTTCATACGCACCAGCACCTTGTCGTCACCCGATTGCACGGGGATATGTATCTGTTTGGCCAGGCAATCGTAATTGGCAATCACTTCCAGCACATCATCACCCATGTCGCGCGGATGCGGCGAGGTGAAATATACCCAAAAGTCGTGCTCTGATTGATTACCAAATTCACCAATTTCTTTTAGTAGTTCTGCAAACGACCGTTCTTCTCCTTTTTTATCGAGGCCATAAGAGTTCACATTCTGGCCCAGAAGGGTTATGGATTTGAATCCCTGGCTCACCAACTGTTTGAGTTCATCAAGTATTTCTGAAGAAGGGCGCGAAACTTCCCTGCCACGGGTGTAAGGCACCGCACAAAAGGTGCAGAATTTATTGCAGCCATTCTGGATGGGAATATAGGCTTCAAAACCGGAACCATATTTGGGTTGGATGTGCCAGAATTCACCAATAGTTTTATTGGATTCGGTAACAGATGATGTTCGAAGAGACTTTTCAGTTATGCCAGCCGGCACCAATTTGAATTCAGCAGGATTCATCGAATTATCTTTGGGTAGCCTGATCTCCTTTAAACCGGCATCAAGGGATTGAATACCCGCTGGTGTAACGATACCGTATTGCCTGATCATGTCAGGGAATTCGGGAAGTTCACTCATCGGAAAGACCATATCAAAGAGTTTCAGGAATTTTTCCCTGTCTGCCGGCAGCACACAACCTGAAACGAAGGTGATCAGGCTTTTATAGTTCTTCCACTTGTTCCACTTGGCCACTTTGTTGTACACTTTGTCGATGCCTTTTTGGCGAACGGAACAGGCGATTACTCCCAACAGATGTGCTTCCTCTTCATTTTCGGTATACACAAAACCCAGTTCATCAAGTACCTTCTGAACACGTTCCCCGTCGGAGATGTTCATCTGGCAGCCTAACTGGACGATATTATATTTTAATTGCATTTTGTTGTCTCACTTAAAAATAAACTTCGGCATGTAATTGTGAAGAAGGAATCCCTTTTTTCTCCATCAACGCCATCGCATCTTTGATCATGTTGAAATTGCCACAGAAAAAGCATATGGTACCAGCATCAAATTCATGTTGTTTGATATAGTCGGTAACCCTGCCTTTAAAATCCCCCCCATTATCTGCCGTTGTGCATAAAATATAACGGTCACGTTCATAGGCTTCCATCTCGTAGGCTTCGTGGGCATGCCGAACACCGTGTAACAGGGTGTAATCCAAATCCGGAATGCTTTTAACCATGCTGTGGAATGGCGCAATACCAGAACCGCTGGCAACGAAAAGAAACTTTTTATTCGCTTCCAGGTCTTTCGGGTCGATGGAGAAAAAACCGACAGGTCCCTCAATTTCTACCGGACGGCCTTGCTGTATTCGTTTCAATTGTTTCGAGACAAGCCCTTCTTCAATTTCTTTAATCAGCACTTCAAGTTTTTCATCTTCAGTGCCGCTGTAAATGGAATATTCACGTTTGTCCAGGCTACTGGCATCTCCCAATAGTATGTGTTGGCCCGCCTCGAATTCCATGCCCCGGCGTTCAATTTCAAGCACATAGGTGGTATCGGTGAGGTGCCTTATACCGAGAAGTTTATGTGTATTATCTGATTGCATTTTTATTTAAATAGTTGAAAATCCAGTAATTGAGCAGGGTATTTTTCGGGTTGGCAAAAATACATAAAAAATGGATGATGAGGCAACAGTCTTAATTAAAGAAGGCTCCAAACACTTAGATTAATCTTTACTTTGATACTTTTAAGTAAGGTCAATTTGTAAGTAGATTTATTATTAGCATTAAAAGAAATACTCCGTCAGTGCTTTTTTAGCTTCTTCGTAGCCTATCTCTATCAGTTTTTTGGAATTCCTGGTGTCGATCAGGCTGTATGCTGACAGGTCGGGTTCGATTACCAGGTCGGCTTTGTTGGTGTGCACTTTCGACAGGTTATCGATCAGGGTGTAATATGAGTTGATAAGGACGCTAAACAGGTTCTCTGGTTTTTTGTATTTACGTTTTCCATTCAGGTTCACGCCAATGGTGATTTCGGCACCCATTTTTAAAAGGGGGGAAACAGGTACATTTTCCACAATACCCCCGTCAACCAATAGTTTTCCGTCGATTTCAACCGGCCTGAATACACCCGGTATGGCGGTGCTGGCCATTACGGCATCAGCCACTTTACCTTCTTTTAGAATGATTTTTACACCTGTATTTAAATTGCTGGCTACTATGGCGAGAGGTATTCTGGCATTTTTAAATTCTTCATCACCAATGGCTTTTACAATTTTCTGCCCGATTTTCTTATTCGTAAGCAAGCCATACTTGGATATGGAAATGTTTGATACTTCCAGCCATTTCATATCATTTGATAATTCAGTCTGCTCCTTCCAGTTTATCCCAAATGCAAAAAGGGTGGCTGCATATGCACCTATGCTATTGCCACTAATACAATATATTTGAAGCCCCAATTCGTCAAACGCCCTAAACACGCCAATATGGGCAGCACCCAGCGCGGCACCACCACCCAGCGCCAGTCCAATTTTTTTATTTTTTCTGAGCCATTTTATTTTCATAGCATAGGCATTTTAAGTTAAAAAACCAGTGATCCCTCCAAATACATCTTTTAATAACCGGTGGATCACATAGCCTTAAAATTACAACAAAAAGAGGGATACTTCAAATAGAAATATATATTTTATCCGCCAACAGACTTGAATGCAACAATTTATGGTTTATAACCCGATTGCTGCAGGATAAGCTGTGCATCATTCAGGTTCATCAGTTGTTGCAAACTGGTTTCGGGATGTTCGGCCATATAGGCCCTGACAATTTTCCATCCGATAAAAACACCAAGACGTGATGGCGATTCATTGGAAAATCCTGTGGTAAAAGGCCCATCTTTAACTAGGTTCGACTGGGTTTTAAAATCTGTTGTGTACAGCAACTCATTCTGAACCATGAAAGCCCACACTTGCTTTTCATTCTCTTCGGCCCATTTTAATTTCTTTTTGGGATAGCAGATTTTAATACTGTCAGGTGTATCAGGGAACACCGCATCCAAATAATACAACAGTTTGCCGCCTGCAACCATCCTGTCAAGCAGGGTTTTTTGTCCAGGATGGGTCCACACCTCTTTGAAATACATTTCCTTTAAAATATCCACAGCCACATATTCAGGCGCCATGCACCTGATCTTATATTGAGGCAGGCCAAGATGCGGATACAGGAAAAAGTCTTTGCCCAGGTACACATCCAACGCCACCACCAGCACGGAATCTTTCATCCATACCGGCTGCTCGTAATACAGATCGGATACGTAAGTGTAGACATGTGGAAGGGTGTTATTTGGAAAAAAATAAAGGTACCTGCTGAAGGCTTTTTCGAGCGAAATTTCCAGGTTATCCAGGTCAGGATACACTTTCATTGTCTCCTGGTAAAGCCTTCTGGTTTGTGAATCGCTTACAAATGTGTATAGTTGGATAATGTTCGCGCTGTCATGCAGGTCGGCATCCAGAAAATA
>JAZBOW010000314.1:0-9665 GCA_036351335.1 Bacteroidales bacterium
GGCTTAACATCACTGCATCCATTGGCAAAACACTCTCTCGAAATGCTGGGTAAACCTTCTGCCGAAGAACTGATGATGATCACTGCGTCCGTCGGGCTTGCAAATAATTTTTCAGCAGTGCGATCACTTGTAACAAAAGGTATTCAGGTGGGTCATATGAAAATGCACCTGATGAATATTCTGAATCATTTTAATGCGACTGAAGAAGAAAAAGAAAAAGCGGTAGAGTACTTTATTGCCCATAAAGTGACTTTCAATAACGTAAGCCAATTCATAAAAAATCTCCGGGAAGTTGAAGAAGAATAGCTGGTTCGCCAATGGGAAACTCTTACTAACAGGTGAATACCTTGTGCTTGATGGTGCTAAAGCATTGGCTGTGCCACTAATCCCCGGACAGCATTTATTGGTAAAGTCGTATGAAAAAGGCGTGCTGAAATGGGAGGCAAGATCACATAAAGATACTTGGTTTAAAGCGAAGTTAAATTTAACCACACTCGAAGTACTTGAAACGACCAACACGACGCATTCGGATCGTTTGGTGGGGCTGCTGCAAAAAACAATAGATCTGTCGGATGCTTTTTTGAAAAATGTACAAGGTGTAGAAGTTATAACCGAACTTGATTTTAATCCTGAGTTTGGTTTTGGTTCCAGCTCCACCCTGATCTATTGCCTGGCAAAATGGGCTGGTATCGATCCATATCAATTGCAGCAGCAAAGCTTCGGCGGTTCGGGCTTTGATATTGCATGCGCCGATGCCAAAGGCCCAATCACATATCAGAGATTTGGCGAGAAGGTTGAAATAGAAAACGTGGACATTTCAACAGCTATCACGGATCATTTGTATTTTGTATACCTCGGAAAAAAGCAACAAACTTCCGGGAGCATTCAGAGATTTAGAGAAAATGCAGCTTACACCTCGTCAGATATTCAGACCATCTCTACAATTACAGATGAGATCATAAAAACAGATTCATTGGATGAATTTGAGATGTTATTGGTGGAACATGAAAAACTGATGTCGGGAATACTGAAAACTCCTAGCATTAAGTCCAGCTTTTTTTCAAATTATGACGGATGTGTTAAATCGCTCGGTGCCTGGGGTGGTGATTTTGTACTTGTCAGCAGTCGATTGCCGGAAATGCAATTTGCTGAACGGATGAGGAGCATAGGATTTCCAATTACTTTTTCATATACCACCATCGTTCTCAGGTAGAAAAAAACACAGCGAAGAGAACGACATTTTTGTGTAAATTGGCCACTCAATTCTATTTGAAGATGGGGCAGAACTCAATTTATCAAGGCAACATATCCTGGCAGAGTCCATCCAATATTGCACTCATTAAATACTGGGGTAAACATGGAACGCAGTTGCCACACAATCCATCGCTTAGCATGAGCTTAAGTGCCTCATCGACAAAAACTACTTTGTATTATAAAAAAAAGCAGCGTGCTGATAAGAACATAGATCTGACATTTTATTTCGAAGGACAAGCGTCTGAGGTATTCGAAAAACGGATCGCTTCTTATCTTTCAAGTATTTTAAAAGAGTTCCCTTTTCTGTGCGATTTTCAATTGAGAATTGAAAGCAGCAATACATTTCCGCATTCATCCGGAATTGCTTCCTCAGCTTCGGCTTTTTCAGCAATGGCATTATGTATTATGGGTTTGAAAGGAATTATAACCGGGAGTATAAATAGAGATGAATGCTATCAGCAGGCATCCTACCTGGCCCGCCTGGGTTCGGGAAGTGCTGCGCGTTCCGTTTATGGTGGCTATACAATTTGGGGGGAGGTAAAGGGAATGGAAACTTATTCCGATCTGTATGCCTGTCCTGTACAGTCAGATATTCATCTTGAATTTCAATCATTTAATGATGCCATTTTAATTGTCAGTGGTAAAAATAAAAAGGTGGGGAGTTCAGCCGGACATGCGTTGATGGAAAAAAATCCATTCGCACAAGCCAGGTATCAGCAGGCTATGGATCATACAATTGAAATGCTGAAGGTGCTTAAATCGGGAAACATGAACCGCTTTATAGAAATCGTTGAACAGGAAGCCCTTACTTTGCACGGGTTGATGATGTCTTCAGAGCCGGGATTTATTTTAATGAAACAAGAGACCATTGACATCATGGACAGGATTCGTAATTTCAGGGAAACCCGACAAATTCCGGTTGCCTTTACCCTCGATGCAGGTCCCAATGTGCACTTGTTGTATCCGGCATCATCAAGGAAAGAAGTTTTGAGATTGATCAACGAAGAACTTTTGCATCTCTGTGAAAAAGGGCGATGGATTGACGACACGATTGGAAATGGCCCCGAATTATTTAATGAATAGCTGATGAGGTATTTCGAAGAATTTTATTCAAAAATTTTGTTGTTTGGTGAATACAGCGTTATCTGCAATTCGATGGGGTTAACGATTCCATATAAGCGGTATTCTGGTCGATTGCGGAAGCTTGATGAACCAAATGAAGAAACTCGAAAATCATCTGAAAGTTTAAGAGGTTTTTATACCTACCTCACAGAATTATCCGCTCAAAAAGAGTTATTGGCGAAATTGGATCTGGATATATTTAAAAATGACCTGGATAACAATTTGTACTTCGAATCAAATATCCCACAGGGCTATGGTGTCGGGAGTTCGGGCGCTATTTGTGCTGCGGTTTATGATGCGTATTTAACAGAGGAGATACCAGACCATACGGCTTTATGTCTACCTGAATTAAAACTGAAATTTGCCCAAATGGAATCCTATTTTCATGGGGTGAGTTCTGGCTTGGATCCGTTGAACTCTTATCTTAAAAAAACCCTGCTTATTCATAATAAGGAACAGCTTGAAATTGTAGAAAAGCCTGGCGGATTTAAGGTAGGGAAGTTGGACGTATTTCTTGTCGATACTGAACTGTCAGGAGAAACAGGGCATCTGGTCAATATTTTTTTTGACAAATGCCGTTATTATGAATTTTATAAAGAAGTAAAAAATCAGATGATCCCCATAAACAATACATGCATAAAACTATTTATGGAGGGCAATCTGGCAGAATTTCTGGTGGCAGTGGAACAACTTTCCCTTTTCTTTTTTAAGCATTTCAAGGCGATGATCCCTCCTTCGTTCATCGAATTATGGGAAAATGGTATCCATAATAAAAGATATGCGCTAAAACTATGTGGTTCAGGGGGTGGTGGTTTCTTGCTGGGATTCACCACAGATTTTGAATCTACAAAAAAGGAATTCATAGATTATGACTTGCAAAAATTGGAGCTGTAATTCAGAACTTTCTTATTAATTTCTACTTTTGAATAAAACAAATACCCATGAATAAGCAAAATACATTTATGCTTTCAGGCAATATAATTGATTTACATGCTCAATCCATATTTAAAGGACATGTGCACGTTTCAAATGGCAATATTTCCCACATCGAAAAAGATGAAACAGTTACAGAAACGCATTATATTTTACCTGGCTTGATCGATGCCCACATCCACATCGAAAGCTCCATGCTAATACCTTCAGAATTCGCACGATTGGCTTCAGTTCACGGCACTGTCGCCACCGTTTCTGATCCACATGAAATTGCCAACGTGCTCGGTATTGAAGGCATCAATTATATGATCAATAATGGTAATAAAGTGCCTTTTAAATTCTATTTCGGCGCCTCATCATGTGTACCGGCAACACCTTTTGAAACTGCAGGCTTTGAACTCGGACTGAGTGAACTGGATGAACTGCTGGGCAGGGATGAGATCAAGTACATGTCGGAAATGATGAATTTCCCGGGTGTTATTCATCACGATGAGTTTGTAATGAAGAAACTGGACATCGCAAAAAAATATAACAAACCCATTGACGGTCATGCTCCGGGCGTAACAGGCGATGCCGCCAGAAAATATATCGAAGCTGGCATTACTACTGATCATGAGTGTTTTACCATGGAAGAAGCTCTAAGCAAGATCAGTTTTGGAATGAAAATACAAATCAGGGAAGGCAGTGCAGCCAAAAATTTTGATGCCTTAGTTGATCTGCTTGATGAACATGCCGATGATGTGTTATTCTGCTCCGACGACAAGCATCCAGACGACCTCGTTGAGGGACATATAAACCAACTGGTCGTGCGCGCTATAAAGAAAGGATATGATCCTGTAAAAGTATTAAAAAGTGCCATCCTCAATCCTATTGAACACTATAAGCTAGATGTGGGGACTTTGCAGGTGGGTGATCCGGCAGATATGATCGTGGTGAATAATTTAACTGATTTCAATGTACTCGAAACTTTTGTAAACGGTATTTTAGTTGCTAAAAATGGAAAAATACTTATTGGTTCAGTAAACGAATCAGCGCCAAACAATTTTCATGCACAGGCCATCAGCGAAAGCGACATCTTCGTGAAACCTGAAACAGACTGCCTGAAAGTAATGGAAGCGCTGGACGGACAACTAATAACCACCTCGGAATGCTTCAGCCCAAAAGTGTTGAACGGAAATGTGGTTAGTGATCCGGAAAGGGATATATTGAAAATTGTGGTGTTCAATAGGTATAAGAAAGCAATACCATCAGTAGGGTTTATTAAAAATTTTAATATCAAAGAAGGAGCCATTGCGTCGAGTGTGGCACACGACAGCCATAATATAGTAGCCGTGGGTGCAAAAGATGAGTCCATTGTAAAAGCCATCAATTTAGTGATTAAAGAAAAAGGAGGTGTGTCGCTGGTAAGCTCAGCAAAGGAAATGATATTACCCTTGCCTGTGGCGGGTCTCATGTCGCCTGATGATGGATATAAAGTAGCTCAAAGGTATCATGAAATAGATAAAGCCGCACATGCACTTGGCTCCACATTAAGAGCGCCGTTTATGACCTTGTCATTTATGGCGCTGCTGGTGATACCCGAACTTAAATTAAGTGATAAAGGTTTGTTCGACGGGAAGAGTTTCTCTTTTACCAGTATGTTTAAGTAATCGCCACGAATCAGAGGTGCTTTGATAATGAACATTCCTGATCAATTCTTCAGAAGAAGAATGGTTTAATGGAATAGGGAAATAGGGGGCAATGTGTCTCATCTTGAAATAGGTTGTCAGAAAAGCAACCAAAATTCAGGACTATGTGCCATTTCACCATATCACGAACTTACCTTATCGCCTATTCCCGCATTTCTATATTCCCTATCCCACCTTCTTAGTTTCAAAAAACACCTTATTTAGATTAAGTATAAAATATCTAAAAAAGGCATATATGTAAATATTTAACTGTATGAAGATGACGATATTTCCTACTTTTGCCAAAACACTTTATGGCAATGACAAAAATCGATATAAACGTTTCCAAGCTGGAACTGGCGGCAAGCAAACTCCGGGCAATTTCACATCCCATGCGTATCGCCATCATTGATTTATTGGCACAAGGCGAAAAATTAAGTGTGACCGAAATATATGAAGCACTTGACATTGAGCAGGCCACAGCTTCGCATCATCTGAATATCTTGAAAAATAAAAATGTACTGATCTCAAAACGTGAAGGAAAGAAGATATTTTATTCGTTGAAAAATATGACTTTAACAGAGATCATCGAGTGTGTAAATCGTTGTAACGACTAACGCAACTTGCCTTTTATTTTAGCTGCCATGTTTCCTCAATTTCCCAGTTAGCCCTCACATCAATTTCTTTGTTGAAGAACATGATTTTTTCAGGCTGAATTTTATCAGGATAATAGCCGCTGTCCCACTTTCCATTACCATTGTCATCAAATATCACTTTGAATTTATATTTGGCTGGATTAATGAACCTGTAAGAAATACTGGTGTCAGAATTAAAAAATGTTTCCTTCACAACCATATCCTGTGCTGTCAGCATCTGCAATACATAAGGCTGCTTTTTTTCCGGTTTCATAATCATCGTCATTTTACCATAATCGGCTGGTGTTTTGGTCTCAAAATTTAACCTGATCTCCTTGTTAAAATAGCCATTCCAGTCGATAAAGCTTGAGTCAGGGAAGTAATACGAATATTTTGTTGCCTCCTCGAGTTCGATGGGGAATTGTAAGGTCATCTGGAAGCTGTCAATAAGCATGGCCTTTGGCTGGTAAGTAGTGTCTTCACCAATAATAAGGCTGCCGGATTCCGTATTGAAAGATGCAATTGGTTGTTCAAAGATGATCGTGGGCTTTTGATTTAGCAAAAGCTTACCCATTGCAGCATTCGATGTCCATTCCAGGAATATTTTCTTTTTCTCTTCATCTTTCTTTTTTACCCTTGAGCGGCTCGAATGACTATCAATATTGAGATTTATATATAAATAATCAAGCGTGTCAGCATGATCTAAAATGGCTAATTCAAGTGTATCTAATGGAATATCTTTCAGGTACCACGTAATAGTGTCTGCTCTTTTTGAAAATTTTTCCAGATACCAGATGCTGTCAGAATAGTAATTTACGGGTATAAGATCTAAGCTGTTGGCAGGCAAAGAAAATGAAAATTCCAGCGTATTTCGTTTCAGCAATTCGCCTTTGAGCATCCTTTGTGTGCTATCGCGATTAGTGAAGAGGATGAGATCATGTTTAGCCACGGGAAGCTTTTTTTGGATAATGGCGTCAGACAAGGCGGAATCAGAAACCAGGGTAGAATCCATGACAATAGAATCTGTTTGCAAGATAAGGGAATCAATAAGGATAATTTCTGTTGAGTCAACTAAAATGCTATCTGAAATAATTGTTTGCAAGCTGTCAGCTATCCTTTGCAGACTATCAGGCAAAGTGCTTTGTGGTGGTCCGCTATATGCCGGTTTTACAAGTGAGTCTAAAAAAGCAATTTCTTCAGTTGGTTGGTCAAAAATATGGTTACTGTTCAGGTCTCTCAAAGCAAAGATCAGGTATTTCTCATCAGCGAGCCCGTTAAATTTGTACTGACCATTTTCATTTGTTTTACTTAAATAAAATGGTTTAAACAGCATCGGCATTGAATCCAATTCGATGTCTCTATTTCCATTATCGTTCAGTGTGACGGCTTTATCTGTTACTTTATATAGCATTACAAAAACATCAGCGGCAGGTTGGAGGTCGATAGCATTGATTACTTTTCCTTCCATACTCATCGAATCCACACGGTCGCCGGTTGAGAAAATATAGGTGTTTTCGGTTACAGGATTTTTTTCGGTAATATCAACAATGGCATCTCCAAAAAACAGGGTATAAGTAGTGTTTTCTTTTAATTCTTCATTGAATTTTACGAGTAATGTTTTCCCTTTGGCCTTAAAATCGGGTAATTCATCCATAGGAGGCGAAATCAATAAACTTTGATTGATGTTGTTTAGTTCGATGAATTCATCAAAATCAATTTCAAACCGATCGCCGGTAAAACGAGCACTGTAATTGGGTGGTGTACTTTTAATAATCTGGGGGGGCTGGGTATCTTTAGGTCCGCCACCAGGGGATCCCGGACGGGCGCAATATGCCAACAGGATGGCAATGGCCATCACAAAGACAGGCGGTATTTTTCTGATTACTTTTTCCATGAAATCCAGATGTACAAAGATGCAAATAAAATGCGCAGGAAATAAACACAAAAATGGGAGGAGTACTAAATAATCTTAAATGAATAGCCTTCATTTGCAAAGTGTTCCAAAAACGGTGGAAGGATGTACAGCAAATTGTCGGCTGCTTTTTCACTGTCATGAAATACAATAATGGAGCCCGGTTGAGTGCGTTTTATCGCTTTTTTCAATAGGTTTTTTTTATTTACATTTGTTTTATAATCTCTCGTCAGCACACTCCACATAACGATGCTGAAACCTTGTTTTTTTAGCATATTTATTTGACGGGGGGTAATCTTTCCATGGGGTGGCCTGAAAAGCTTGGAGTCAAGCTGCTCCGAACACATCGAAATATCTTTAATATATTTTTTTGTCGTCGTTTTCCATCCATTCAAATGGTGGTAAGTATGGTTGCCGGTTTGATGACCGCAGTTGAGAATTTCGTGGTAGGTATCTTTGTATTTATTCACATTCTCCCCCACACAAAAAAAAGTAGCTTTTGCATCATATGCCTCAAGAATATTCAATACTTTTGGCGTAATTTCCGGATGTGGACCATCATCAAAAGTGAGGTAAAGCCTTTTGGTTTTTGAGGGGATTTTCCAGGTGAGACCTGGGAAAAAAAAACTTGAAAATATATGTAAAAAATGCTTCATCCTGAAAGACAAAGATAATCGCATTCGTATAAAAATTTGAACAGATGAAAAGATTAGTTTTACTTCGGCACGGACAAAGTTTATGGAACAAGGAAAATCGGTTTACGGGCTGGACGGATGTAAATCTGTCAGAGCAGGGTGTTGCTGAAGCCAAAAAGGCTGGAAAAGTGTTAAAAGAAGAAGGATATAATTTTAAAATTGCATACACATCATACCTCACGAGAGCAATTAAAACACTGTGGCTGGCATTGGAGGAGATGGACCAAATGTGGATACCAGTTAAGAAATCGTGGCGATTGAATGAAAAGCATTATGGCATGCTCCAAGGTCTTAATAAGGCTGAAACCGCTGAAAAATATGGTGACGACATGGTACAACTTTGGCGCCGCAGTTTTGATGTGCCTCCACAGCCCCTGGCGTCTGACGATGAAAGAAATCCGAAATTTGATCCTCGCTATTCAGAACTTACCGCGATAGAGATTCCATTAACAGAATCTCTTAAAGAGGTGATTGAAAGGTTTATACCTTATTGGGAATCTGAAATTCTGCCTGCATTGAAAGAGCACGATGATGTATTGGTTGCCGCACATGGTAATAGTTTGAGGGCACTTGTAATGCATCTGAAAAATATGAACAAGGAAGCCATTTTAGGATTTAATATTCCAACTGGCATACCTTACGTTTTTGAATTTGATGATAATATGAATTTCGTGAAAGATTATTTCCTCGGTGATCCCGAAGAAGTAAAAAAACTTATGGAACAGGTAGCCAACCAGGCGAAAAAGAAATAAATTGAAATTTGAGCGGATTTCTGCACAAACCAATACATTTTGGCAAAACAATGGGTAATTCCTGATATTCACGGTTGTTTTAAAACCTTATCAGCCTTATTTGATAAACACATAAAACCAACCGTAGACGACCATCTTTTCTTTCTTGGCGACTACATTGATCGTGGGCCTGAAAGTAAATTGGTGATTGATTTTATTATGGATCTTCAGAAAAGTTTCCCCAATGTTATCACTTTAAGAGGCAACCATGAAGACTATCTGTTGAAAGCCACCTGGAACGATTTGGAAAGAAGACCCTTCCTTGGCCTCAAAACAAAATCCCACATGCAGAAAGAATGGGAAAAGCAGGGAGGTGCAACCACCTTAAAAAGCTTAGGTGTGAAATGGCCTGCCGATATACCTCAAACTTATATAGATTGGTTAATAGATCTGCCATATTATCATGAACACGAAAAGTTTATACTGGTCCATGCGGGCTTCAATTTTAAAATAGACGACCCGTTTGAAGACACCCAGGCCATGATGTGGGCCAGGGATTATGAGATTGTTCCTGAAAAGATCAGTAATAAAACGATCATCCATGGTCATGTGCCTGTAAAACTGGAGTTTATTGACAGGATTATTAAATCGGCAGACCAGCCATTTATTGACCTTGATAACGGTATCTACATGTCCAATCGTGATGGTTACGGAAA
>JAZBOW010000315.1:0-2430 GCA_036351335.1 Bacteroidales bacterium
CTGTTAATGGTATACAACTCGCATCCTTGTTCATGAAGGGCTTTGGCCAGGTGGTATCCGTGTACATTTCCGCCCCCGGTAACAGGAAAAATGGTATAAAAAAAGGCGATTTTCATCTGTTTAAAATTTTTAGTTCTCTAAAAATGAAGGAACTAAAAATTTCTTCACATTCAGGAACTCCCGATGAATTTTAATCATTTTCGTGTGTGTATTTTAAAATGTTAAAATTCATGGTCGTTTCATTTATTTCCGTTCCTGTATCATCATAGGTACACCTCTTCCACAAGTTTTGACATCAGCTTTTGGCTGCTGTAGTTTTGTTTTACAAAATCATGGCCTGCCGCACCCATCTGCTTCCGCAGTTCTTTGTCAAGAAATAGCTGCTTTATTCTTCCGGCCAGCTCCTCCACATCATGTTGCTTGACAACAAACCCGGTTTTTTCATGGATCATCCCTTCACGCATACCCCCGGCATCGGTAACAATAACCGGGAGATACATGGCCTGCGCTTCCTGTACAACCAGTCCCTGCGCTTCCTGGGCGCCTTCCTCTGTCGTGATTCCGGGCAGTATAAATACATCGGCTTTTTTCAGGTATTCCACAATTTCCTCATGCGTTTGTGATCCCAAAAAATGAACCATCCCTGCCATCCCATGATCAACGGTCCAGTTTGTTAAGCTTTCATGCAAAGAACCGTCGCCAATGATATAATATTGAATTGCAATGCCTTCCTCTTTCAGCTTTTGAACGGCTTTCAATCCATTGATAATGCCTTTTACGGGGATAAGCCTGGCAATGGTGATGATGGTGAATATGTTTTCGTTTTTTGAATGCGTTCCGACCTTTAAAAACATGTCATTCACCGCCATCGGAATTACTTCTGCTTTTTGAGCACCCATGTGTTCCAGCTTTCGGGCCATGTAATTTGAATTTACGGTAAACCGGTAACCACTGCGAAATAGCTTTTTATAATAAGCCGCATCATGAAAATGCAGGTCGCTGCCATGGAAACTGACGATGGTTCTTTTCGCTTTCAGCAGCTTCAGTTGCTGCATATCAAATAGCAATTTGCCATTCTGCCCGAAATGTGCATGGGCCACATCAAATGGCCTGCCGATATATTTTTTCAGGTTGTTCAATAGAAAAATATAATGGAGGCTGAAGGCCTTTCTTCCGAAGCGGAATGGATTGCAGGTGTTGCATAGAAGCGATCTTTGGGAATGTCCGGAAAATAAGATTCGCATAGCAGCCATGATCCTTTTACCAATAGCAGGAGGCATTTGGACGGGCTGGCTGTAAAGGACTAGTTTATCCAGCAGCTTATTTCGTGTGATGTTTTCTGTTAGTTGCACCTCTTTGTTAAGCGTTTTAGCGAAAATGGTAACCTGGAAACCCTGATCTATCAAGTAATTGATCTGATCAATGATGAATGTTTCTGAATAATTCGGAAAGCTGGTGATCAGAAAAGCTACGTTTCCCCTGCTCATATTTTAAAAAACCCGTTTTAAAACTTTCCTGGAGCCTGTGAACAATTTATTCGAAGTGAGCAGGCAGGACACGACAGACGCCATGACCCTGGATGATTTAAAATGTTCAAAGCCCAATGTAATTCCTTTGTAGAAAGTGTTGTATTGTCGATTTATAAACGCGGTGCGCATGAGTAAGCTGTACTTTTCAAATTGATAGTCCTTTAAAGCCCGGGCGGTAACCTGGCCGTTTAAATCGGCCATATGATGGTGCTCAAGGTCGGCAATACAATCCAGGTACATTTTCAATTTGAGGATGTCGACTTTATCAAAATTTTTAGTTACAGAACTTTCGGCATGCAGGTTCCAGCTTGTCGTCACCTGTTCGATTTGATAAAACGGGTAATTGGCCAGGATGCGCAGCCACAAATGGGTGTCTTCCCAGATGTGAAATTTTTCAGGGAAGCGGAATCTTTTAAAAATATGGTGGTGCACACAAACCGAATTGATGAACAAGAAATGTTTCAGCACAAATGCTACGGGATGTTCAAATTCTGTTTTGCTGTAAGTGGGCAACAGGCTGGTTTGGCCGTTCACGATCTTTTCATTGGCTGTATAATACACTGCTACGGCCTTGTTCTCCTGGTGAATTTTCTCATATAATACTGACAGGTGGTTGTCTTCATACAGGTCATCACTGTCGAGAAAGCAGATGAATTCACCTTTGGCTTTGTCAATTCCGTAATTCCGGGCGATGCTGCGCTCTTCATGCTTTTTCCGGTAATAGCGAATGCGTTCATCGCTGAAAAGTTCGATCACGTCTTCGGTTTCGTCGGTTGATCCATCATCCACCACAATGCACTCCCAGCTCGCATAATTCTGATCCATAACACTTTGCAGGGTGTCGGGCAGGAATTTGGCCCTGTTAAAAGTAGGAATGATGATGCTGAAGAAGGGGGGCATA
>JAZBOW010000316.1:0-18811 GCA_036351335.1 Bacteroidales bacterium
AGGTGGTGAACCTTACAATAACATCCTTGACAATGGCAAGATCTTCTACAACAATAATGGCAGTTTCTCAAATCTACCTGAATGGTCTTCCTCGTTTATTTTTGGTTCGATGGATGTTGATTTTGGCGACCTGGATCAAAATGGAAAGATGGATATGGCTTTTGCTACAGAATCAAGCCCCAATTATTTGTTCATTGCCAATGATGATGGAATCATAAGCGATACACCGGCATGGCATTCTACCGGCAGCATCAATTATATGAATTCGTTGGATATTGGTAAAATAGGCGAAGAAGATGTGATGGGCATGGTAATGACCGGCAACAATCAGCTTGGGGGTGATGGCAGGGTGAAATTATACACTTTTGAAGACGGGATTCCTTCGGAAAGTGATGCCAGTTGGACTTCAAACACACCTGGATACTGGTCGGGCGTGTTGTTGCATGATGCGGATATGGATGGTATAAACGATCTCATTTATGGTGGCTGGTGGCTACCGATGAACATTCACCTGGGAAATAGTGGAAGTTTTAGTTCAACTCCTGATTATACATCACTTACTAATTCGGTTGTAGAAGCGATTCAGATTGCCGACTTGAATAAGGATGGCATAAGCGAAAGCATGGAACACTATTGCGTTACATCTCAGGGCAAATCTGTTTTTTATTTAGATCATCCGATAGAATTTGTAACAAATGTTATAATTTCTGATTTTGGTATCGGACCAGAGTACTATTGTTATGTGCCTGGAAAAAACTGGATATCCGTAGACAAGGACATTGTTGCCGATGGAGATACCGTATTAATTTTTTACGAGCACAGCTATAAAGGCGATATCGTCATCACCAATTGGGACAGTGGCAAAGGCAATTATATTTTTTATAACGATACAACCATTACTTCAATAAACCATTATTCAGCTAGTAATTTCGATTTTCAAGTATATCCCAATCCGGCTAATACGAATATCATTTTACAATTGAATCAAACATTATCAAGCAATGCAGGCATCACCATCAGGGATATAAGTGGTCGTATCTGCAAACAAATAAAGCTTCCGATAAATGCAGAAAAAAAACGTTCCATATTATTGAATGTAAATGATTTGTCAAAGGGCATGTATATACTTAGTGTGGAGTCCAGCTATTATTTCGTTACAAAGAAATTGATCATTAAATAAACGTTTTCTTATGAATGACAGGCGTAAAAAAGTACTGAACAAGTTAATAGATTTAGAAATAGGCTGCGAAATTTTTGAACATCCGCCACTTGACACGATTGACATCGCCCTTGAATACTGGAAAGATATTGATGCGATGCATTGCAAAAACCTGTTTTTCAGAAACCATAAAGGCAACCGGCATTACCTTGTGATTATAAAAGATACGACACCATTTAATATCAGGAGCCTCGAACAAAAATTAAAACAGGGAAAGCTGACTTTTGGGTCGGAAAAACGACTGATGAAATACTTGGGTGTAAAGCCTGGTTCGGTTTCGCCATTTGGTTTGATAAACGATATTGACCATCATGTGCATTTATTCCTTGATCAACAGTTACAATCAGCCAAAAAGATCAGTTTTCACCCCAATGACAATACAGCCAGTCTTGTTTTATCTTATCCCGATTTTATAAAATATCTGAATCATATTGGAAACACCTACGATTTTATTGATCCGACACCTGATAACACCTAGTTTTGTATATTTGATCTTTACTAATTTCGCATTTTTTACTCCGTTCAACACCCGTTAATAAAGCAAAAAATATGAACCTGATGGATATAAATCTCACCTCTGAAACAGGAAAATTAAACGGTGTAATCGTTCACATCCCTGGCCCGGAAGTAGAAAACATGACACCGGAAAATGCTGAGCGCGCGTTGTATAGTGATATATTGAACCTGTCCATCGCACTTCCTGAATACAATAACTTTCTTGGAGTTCTAAAAAAGTATGCACATGTTTTTGAAGTGAGAGAATTGCTCACGGACATTTTACATAATGAACATGTTAAACACGAATTAATTGCGAAGATTTGCCAACATGAACACCAGGATGATGGTAAAATTTGCCATTATATTGAGCAAATACAAGACGAAGATTTGGCACATCAGCTTATAGAAGGTGTGCAGATGGAAAAAGATAACCTTACCCGTTTTCTTGACGATGAACGGTATAGCATTAATCCTTTGCCTAATTTCTTTTTTACACGTGACGCTTGTTTTTCGTTTGGAAATGAAGTGGTTATAAGCAAAATGGCGAATAAGGTTCGTGACAGGGAAGCCATCATAATGGATGCCATTTTTAATCATCATCCTTCGTTTAATGCCAACACTGTTAACCCGATCGAAACTTACGACAGAACCGGTAAAGCCAGTATTGAAGGAGGTGATGTAATAGTGGCGCGAGAAGATATTTTATTGATCGGTACAGGTGCGAGAACCACCACCCAGGGAATTGATTGTATGATCGAATTTTTAAAGGAAAAACCAGGTCGACAGCATATTATTGTTCAAGAACTACCATACAAACCAGAGTCGTTCATACACCTCGATATGACCTTTACTTTTTTGGACAATGCGCACTGTATGATCTTTGAACCATTAATTTTACATGCGTCTCGCTACCTTACCATCCATATTATAGTTGACGGCAATAAAGTGACTTCTATACAAGAAGAAAAGAATATGCTTTCAGCCCTTGAAAAGCTTGATATGCCATTAAAACCCATATTGTGCGGTGGCAAAAACGACCAGTTTATCATGGAACGCGAGCAATGGCAAAGCGGCGCCAACTTTGTTGCACTGGAACCGGGCAAAGTAATTGGTTACGCTCGTAACACCCACACTATTGAAACACTAAACAAAGAAGGCTTTGAGATCATTAGGGCCAAGGATATTGTGAGGGGACATAATGACATTTCAAATTATAAAAAAGTTGTTGTAACGATTGAAGGGAACGAACTTTCAAGAGGTGGCGGCGGTGCGCGATGCATGACAATGCCATTTAACAGAGACAACCTTTCGTAAAACTCAATCATAAACCATTGAAAGAAAAAATCCAGACATATTACTCAGATCATCCCTTACGGACTATCCTGTTGGCCGGTTTATTTTTTCGTTTGCTTGCAGTAATTTTCTCAAAAGGTTTTGGCTGGATTGATGACCAGTTTCTAATTGTCGAAATCGCGCAATCATGGGTAGACGGTACGGACTACTATCGTTGGTTACCCGATGCACAAGGTGTTAACGAACCAAAAGGATTCAGTTTTTTCTATGTTGGATTACATTATTTGATATTTAAATTCTTCGCCTTTGTTAATTTTACTGATGCACAGGGCAAGATGTATATAATCCGATTTTTGCATGCCCTCTGGTCGCTATTGATTATTTCGAGTGGGTACAAGATCGCAAAAAAACTAGGAAATTCGCATTCGGCGAAATTGACCGGATGGTTGCTGGCTCTTTTATGGCTCTTTCCGTTTCTAAGCGTCCGCAACCTGGTTGAATATGTTAGCATTCCACTGATAATATTCGCCTTATATAAAATAATCAACCCCTCAAACAAAAGCTTTGTGTGGCATTGGTTATGGATAGGGATTTTATTCGGCATCGCCTTTAATATCAGGTATCAAACCATGTTATTTACCGGTGGCGTAGGCTTGGTTCTACTCTTCCAAAAGAAATGGAAGGAAACGTTTTTCGTAGCTACCGGCATTATCATAACCATTTTAGTATTACAAGGTGTAGTTGATTATTTGGTTTGGGACCAACCATTCATTCAGTTACAGGGATACGTTAATTACAATATCCATCATGCTAATGAATATCTTACTGCCCCCTGGTATTTCTACATACTAGTTATCCTGGGATTATTGATTCCCCCGGTGAGTTTTTATCTTGCCATCGGTTTTTTTAAAGGCTGGAAAAAAACTGCCTTCTTTTTCATTCCTACACTCTTATTTTTAATATTTCATTCTATTTTTCCTAACAAGCAGGAAAGATTCATTATCACCATTATGCCTTTTATTATCATTGGTGGCGTTTTAGGCTGGCACCAGATCATAACGCATCTGGAAAAACACCCCCGGTTAAAGCTTTTGCATCATGGTTCTTGGGTATTCTTCTGGGTGATAAATCTTATGCTGCTTTTACCAATATCTACCATGTATTCGAAAAAAGCGCGGGTTGAGGCTATGGTATATTTAAGCCAATATGATGATTTATCGTATTTCATAATTGATGATGTTAACAAAACATCTTTACGACCACCACCCATGTATTATCTAGATAATTGGGTGTATTATGACCCCATCATGAAAAATACAAACCTGGACCAGTTTAAGAGTGCGAAGAAATGGAATCATTCAGAAAACCAGCCAGGCTTTATCCTGTTTATGGAATCGGAAAATATTGAATCCCGTGTGGCATTCATGCACTCCGTTTTTCCAGGTCTGGAATTTGAAACATTGATAGAACCAGGCATGATGGATCGTGTTTTGCACTGGTTGAACCCGATCAATGACAACCAGAATATTTTTATTTATCGTAACAGCACTATTTATCCGAATAAATTGACCGATGAATAAAGAGGATGCAAAAAGACGGATTGATGAGCTGACCTCTTTGCTCAGAGAACATAATTACAAGTATTATGTATTGTCGACGCCTGAGATAAGTGATTATGATTTTGACATTTTACTCAAAGAACTTGAGGCGCTGGAAGTAACCTATCCTGAATTCAAACTCCCCGACTCTCCTACCCAGCGGGTTGGCGGTGAACCTACCAAAGAATTTAAAACGATCATCCATAAATACCCGATGCTTTCGTTAAGCAACAGTTATTCAGAGACAGAGATACGGGAATTTGATGCAAGAGTCAGGAAATTGATCGATACTGAAATTGAATATACCTGCGAACATAAATATGATGGCGTGGCCATCGGGCTTACTTATATCAATGGTTTGCTCACAACTGCCGTTACCCGGGGTGATGGTGCACAGGGTGATGACGTGACCAATAACGTAAAAACGATCAAGAGCATTCCGTTACGTTTGCGAGGAAATTATCCGGATGAATTAGAAGTACGTGGTGAAATTTTCATGACCATCGAAGGTTTTAATCGCCTGAACAAGGAACGTGAAGAGCAGGGAGAAAATCCCTTTGCCAATCCCCGTAACTCTGCATCAGGCACATTAAAAATGCAGGACCCGACCATTGTGGCGAAACGGCCATTGGATTGTATCATTTACAATACGCCTAACGATTTGGGTCACATTTCAACCCACTATGAAAGCCTGAAATACCTTCGTTCCATAGGTTTAAAAACTTCCCCAAATGTGGCTGTTTGTAAAACTGTTGAAGATATCTTTGAATACATCAACGACTGGAATGAAGGTCGTGTACATCTTAATTATGATATTGACGGGGTTGTGATCAAGGTAAACAATCTCCAACAGCAAAAAATACTTGGTTATACGGCAAAAAGCCCCAGGTGGGCCATCGCTTATAAATTTAAGGCAGAAAGAGCGGAAACAACACTTCTTTCAATTGATTACCAGGTTGGACGGACTGGTGCAATAACCCCGGTGGCCAATCTTAATCCAGTATTGCTGGCCGGAACCACAGTAAAACGAGCTAGCCTTCACAATGCCGACATCATTCATAAGCTCGATGTCAGGATAAATGATCAGGTATATGTGGAGAAAGGAGGCGAGATCATTCCAAAAATCGTTGGTGTGAATACAGAGGCCAGGAAAGTAAGTGCAATACCCGTTACTTTTACTGAAAAATGCCCCGAATGTGGTACTGAACTCATACGGCAGGAAGGCGAAGCGGCTTTTTATTGTCCAAACGAAGACCACTGTCCCCCGCAGATAAAAGGCAAACTGGAACACTTCATTTCTCGAAAAGCCATGAATATTGATTCATTGGGAGAAGGAAAAATAGAAATGCTTTTCGATCACCACCTTTTAAATAACGTTGCTGATTTATATGATTTAAGGTATGACCAACTTTATGGACTTGAGAAAGTGATTATTGATCAGGGAAAAGAGAAAAAGATCAGTTTTCAAAAGAAATCTGCCGAAAGGATCATTGCGGGGATTCAGAAATCGAAGGAAGTTCCGTTTTACAAAGTACTTTTCGCCCTTGGTATCAGGCATGTAGGCGAAACCGTGGCCAAGAAACTGGCCCTGCATTTCAGTAGCATCGACCAACTGGCTGAAGCTACTCAGGAAGAATTAATTGAAATTGACGAAATTGGAGGAAAAATAGCTGAAAGTGTAATCAGTTGGTTTGAAAAGCAGGAACATAAAGAAATTATTAAAAGACTGGGAACAGCCGGTGTTCAATTGGCTAATGAGGCTTCTCTAGTGCAAGTGAGCAGCAATACGCTGGATGGAAAATCTTTTGTAGTAAGTGGTGTTTTCAGCAATTATTCACGGGAAGAACTCAAATCCCTTATAGAAAAAAACGGAGGTAAAAATGTGGGGTCCATATCTTCAAAAACTGATTTTGTACTGGCCGGCGACAATATGGGTCCTGCCAAAAAGCAAAAAGCTGAAAAGCTGGGCATTCCCATTATTAGTGAAGAAGACTTTCGGCAAATAATTTCTTAGAACAAATTCTAATCCTGAGTGTAAGCGAAGCCCTCCTTGTCGTCAGGCAGGCTTCACTGCGCTGTGTTCAGGATAACAAGAACGGTTTGTTAAAGAAAAAAGAAAATACCTAACGTCCTTCTTTATTCATTCTTTCTGGAGTATCCTTTTTTGATTCTTTCCTTAAAAATTTATGTATAACCCATGCAAATCCTGCTACCAAGTGTAACATTACAATGGCAAAAATGATATAAGCCACCGTCAGGTTATTCAAGAATAAATACTATTTAAACGGGTAATAAATATCTGTCTGCCATTTGGTAGTATCCGGTTCGTTCATCGGGTCGGTGATATATACTTCCCAGATAAAGTTCATATTACAATCAATATCATTGGCCATCACATAATTTTCAATGGCATAATGTGTTTCACCAGAATCATAGCTACCAAAATGTTTGGCGTAAACCGCTTTCCCTGCAGGCAATTCAAAATACTCTATGGCTTCTTTGCCATTTGTACCTTCCGGAACAGGAATGCCAGCACGAATTACGACCATACCTTCAGGATCCCAATTATAATAGACTGCAAAAGGAAAGCCGGTCATCGGAATTTCTTTTTGCATGACATAGGCCATAATCATTCCATAATTGCGTCCCAGCAATTCTCCTATTCCATCAATGGTTGTAGAATCGAGAATTGACAAGGAAGGCAACAAATCCAGATCAACCACTTTAATATCGACTGCGGGTTTTGCTTCAGCCACTTCTTTTAATGTCGACAAGCCTTGCTCCATCATGGGTCTCATCATACTTACGCTCATCAGGCCATACCATCTTTCAACCGGATATTTCAAGTCGGTAATTTGAATGCTCCAGTTTACCAAAACGCCTTCATCGGTTTCTTTAAATTTCCACGTACCAATACCACCACTGCCACCGGGGCCAAAAGCGAGTTTATTCTGAATAAGTTCGTATGGTTCACTTTTAATGATGGTGAGGGAGCCTTCTCCAGCCATTTCGCCAGTCCAGCTGCGTTTTGCATCCAAACCTGCTTCGGGACCTTCATAGGTATCTATCATGGTTGAATCGCTTTCAAATGGCGACCAGTTTTTCCAATTCTTCAACGTGTTTACTTGTTGAAAAACAGTTGCCGGTTTGGCATTAATTACTTTTTCACTGCTGATTGTTACATTTTCCGCAAGAAATAGCGGAATGATAAGAAATATTGCAATCAATACAAGAATGATTACACCCAGTACTTTTAAAGCTTTCATAAAAATGTAGTTTTTGGTTCGATAAATCAAATATACGACAAAATTGATATAAGTCAATTTATTTTATGATCCGAAAACAGATTTCAATCGGTTGAGTGCAGTTAACACATTGGCTTTAGGTGTTGCCAGGTTCATCCGCTGGAATCCCTCCCCCCCACTTCCAAATACTGGTCCGGGGCTTAATCCAAGTTTAGCTTCATGCAAAAGTTTGTGTTTTATTTCTTCATCAGAAAGGCCTGTTTTTCGAAAATCAATCCATGCCAGGTAGGTTGCTTCCGCATTGATTAACTTAAGGTTGGGAATTTCATTGGCAATAAAATCTCCAAGCAGTCTGAAATTACCGTCGATGTATGTTAGCAATTCATCCAGCCACAGATCACCGTTTGTATAAGCCGCGATTGAAGCCTCATTACCGAACAAATTACCGCTTCCTACATGCACATTATCGATCGTTTGGGCAAACTGCTTTCTTATTTCCTCATCTTCAATAATTAATGATGACGTGGACATGCCAGCGATATTAAAGGTTTTGCTGGGTGCAATGCAAGTGACCGTTTTTCGTGATATTTCTTCAGACAAAGTGGCCATCGGAGTATATTTGAATCCCGGCAATACCAAGTCGCAATGAATTTCATCAGCTATGATAATCACCTCATTTTCAAGACATATCTCCCCCATTTTTCGAAGTTCTTCTTCGGTCCACAGCCTGCCTACCGGGTTATGTGGATTGGAGAGGAAAAACATACTGGCATCTTTGGCTTTTTTCTCAAAATCATCAAAGTCGATGAAATATTTTCCATCCTGATAAACCAATTGATTTTCAAGGAGTTTTCTTTTATGATTGGTAATTGCACTGAAAAATGGAAAATACACAGGTGACTGCACAAGAATACCATCACCGGGTTTTGTATAGGTTAAAGTGGCCATATTCAGTGCAGGCACAATACCCGGAGAAAACAGTATCCAATCTTTTTCCAGCCTCCAGTGATGCCTTCTCTCAACCCATTGGATAATACTTTTAAAATAGGTATCCGATCTGAAAGAATAGCCATAAATGGGATGCTTTGCTCGTTGGATGACGGCATTACGAATAAAGTCAGGCGTTTCAAAATCCATATCCGCCACCCACATGGGCAACACATCGGCTTTGCCAAAATAAGCCTCCCGAAGGTCATATTTCACATTGTCCGTTCCTGCCCTGTCGACTATTTTATCAAAATTGTACATCTGTATTCACACTTCATAAAATGAAAAACAGGGATTTCGCAACCCCTGTTAAAAATAAATTTCTTTGTTTTGATCTTATTGGGTGAGCATCACCGGCATGATCAACATCAGGATTTCTTCGCTGCCATCGGTTTCCTCAGGCACCAGGATACCAGCCCTATTGGGCGCTGACATTTCCAAAACCACGTTATCCACATCCATTGTCGCCAGCATTTCCTGCATGAAGCGTGAGTTGAAACCAATTTCGATATCATCGCCTTCGTAACTGCACGTCAGTCGCTCTTTAGCTTCACTTGAAAAATCAAGATCTTCGGCGGTTAATACAAGTTCCTTACCTGAAATTTTAAACCTCACCTGGTGGGTAGATTTACTACCAAAAATGGCAACCCTTCTTAAAGCATTGAGCAAACTTCTCCTATCGGCAGTAAGTTTAAAAGGATTTTGTGTCGGAATAACAGCCTCATAATTCGGGTATTTGCCATCGATTAAACGACAAATCAGTGTAATATCTTCAAATTCCATTACAGCATTTGAATCGTTGTATTCCAATTTAACGTCTACATCTTCATCATCAGGCATCACGTTTTTCAAGTGATTTAAAGGTTTTTTCGGAAGAATGAAAGAGGCGGTTTCGTCTGTTTTCACATCTTTCCTTCTATACCTGACCAATTTATGAGCGTCGGTGGCTACAAAAGTGATGTTGTTCTTACTGATTTCGCAAAGCACCCCTGACATTACTGGCCTCAACTCATCATTACCGGTAGCAAAAAGTGTTTTATTGAAAGCATTCACAAGCAGTGAGCCGTTTAGTTGTAGTGTTTGCATATTTTCAAGTGAAGGTACGGTTGGAAATTCATCGCTACGATGGCCTACCAACTTATACTTTCCTTCGCCTGCAAACAACTCAACTCCCAGGTTTTCCATATTAACAGAAATGGTTACCGGCAACTCTGCCAACGTTTTCATAATATCCAAGAGCATTTTAGCCGGAATAGCCACAATCCCAGGATTATCAGCTTTATCTGGTTTGAGTTCAACGGATATGGTAGTTTCAAGGTCAGAGGCAGTGATCCGCAGTTTATCTTCAGTTAGTTCAAATAGAAAATCTTCCAATATGGGCAAAGTAGAACTCGTACTTAACACACCGCTTATTTTTTGTAAGCTCCTCAATAAGGCTGTACTTGATACAATAAACTTCATAATAATTCAGGTTATAATTCCTTCTAATTTAAATGATCTAAGGGGAGTAAAAATAACAAAATAATCCGAACACTTCATGCCAGTTCCTTATAAATTATTCACATCCGATATTAGGGAATATGATTGATTCAGAGGTATATGCACACAATCTTTTTAATAAGCTTAATTTGAGGGGGCAGTTCAGGGCAATATTATCATTTACAAGTATATTTGCAGCTTAAAACTGACGTATTGTTTTCTGATCTCATCATAGCATATTCATCCTGGTATATCTTGCTGGCTTTATTGGCCGGACTGATATACGCTGGTATACTTTATTTTAGAAACAGATCAAACAAAATCGGCATTTTCTGGACGGTGGTTTTATTCATTCTCAGGTTTGTATCGATTTTCGTACTGGCAGTTTTACTTCTTTCGCCCTATTTCAATATCAAAGAAAAGTATTTTGAAAAGCCGATTGTGGTCATGGCTTACGACAATTCACAGTCTGTTATCATGGGACATGATTCAGCGTTTCAAAAAACCACATTTCCCCGGCAGTGGCAAAACCTGCCAGAAGTGATGCGGGAAAATTACAGGATTGAAGTCTATTTATTTGGATCGGAAGTACGTAAATCAGGCACACCTGACCATACGGACGCCACATCTGACTATAGTGAATTAATCTCACACGTAAGAAATGAATACGGTGGAATGAACCTGGGAGCCATCGTATTGGCAGGAGATGGTATTTATAATAAAGGAACCGAACCCGTATTCGCGGCATCGGGACTTTCACTTCCTATTTACACTATCGCACTCGGTGACACCATGGCAAAAAAGGATATTAAAATTACCGATGTACGTTATAACAGCCTGGTATATAAAGATGACGTATTCCCTTTAGAGATAAGTGTTTCGGCTGATAAACTTAAAGGAAAACAGGCAGAATTAACAGTATCGGCATTTGGAGAAGCACAGCAGAAAAAAAGACTCAATATAGTAGATGAGGACTTTAGTGCCACTTTTTCATTTAAACTGCAGGCAAAGAAAAACGGCAAACACCGTATAGAAATTGATATTCTGCTAAACGAAGATGAATTAAACAAACAAAATAACCATGAAAGTATTTTCGTGGATGTTTTTAACAATGCGCAGAAAATTCTCATCCTTGCAAATAGCCCACATCCTGATATTTCTGCCATCAAGCAATCACTTACATCATACCAGCAATATGAAACGGAAGTTGCATACATCAAAGATCAGAATGCATTAAAAATAAAAGATTACGACCTGGTTATTCTGCACCAGGTTCCTTCCTTGTTTCAGCGAGCCGATAAACTGTTCAACGAATTGAACAGTCTTGAGATGCCCATGCTGTTTATCGTTGGCCAACAAAGCTCATTGCCTTCTTTCAACCAACAGTTCAAGGGCATGGACATCCTCACCTCTATTGGAAAATATGAAGAAGCACGCCCTGATTTAAACCCCTTATTTACCTCATTTTTATACGATATTAACTTTACTACCCAATTGGAAAAACTGCCACCGCTAATCTCCCCCTTAGGAAATTATGTGGCACCTCGGAATGTTGATGTATATGCTTATCAACGTATTAATAGCATATCTACCGATTTCCCGTTGGTTGTATTTTATGATGAATCAGGTGTGAAAAGTGCTGCCATTGCCGGCGAAGGAATCTGGATGTGGCGCATTCACAATTACCTGAACGAGGGGAATTTTGAGGCTTTTGATAGTTTTTTAAATAAATCCATCCAATATCTGTCGGTAAAAAAAGATAAACGGTTCTTCAGGGTCAACACGAAAAATGAATATACGCGCTCAGAAAACGTGATCTTAAACGCAGAGCTATATAATGCTTCCTATGAAGCAGTTAATGATGCGGAAGTCAGCCTTCGGTTAACGGATGAAGAAGGGCAACAGTTTAATTACCTATTTTCTCCGGTAGGCAGGATTTACACACTCGACTTGAAACAACTCGACCTGGGTGTTTACAAATATGTGGCTAATACACAGCTTGGTAATGAAAAATATGAAAGCCGCGGGGAGTTTATCGTAAGCGGTGCATCTTATGAAAGCCGGAGACTTCAGGCCGATCATGGTTTATTGCATCGCCTGGCGGATTTAAGAGGTGGTAAATTGCTTTACCCCGATCAATTATCTGAATTGCCATCGTTACTTGCTGAAAACGAAGCACTCAAAACAAGAACGTATTTTGAAGAAAAACTTAGCGGATTGAATACGCTACCGGTAGTATTGATCTTTCTATTGTTTTTGCTTTCACTGGAATGGTTCCTGCGTAAATATTTCGGAAGTTATTAATACTGCGACCATGGAAAATACTATATTCTGGATCATTATAATTATTGTATTATTTGATTTCATATTTGAAAAAGTACTTGACTATCTGAATTTTACACGTCTAAAAGAAACCATTCCGGAGGAAGTGAAAGGTATTTATGAGGAAGAGCCTTATTTGAAATCACAACGCTACGAAAAAGTGAGTTTACGTTTTTCACTGATCACCAGTAGTTTTTCATTGATACTGCTATTGATTATCCTTTTTATGGGCGGATTTGGAATCCTTGACGAATGGGTGCGCAGCATCAGTGGAAATATCTATATAAGAACGCTCTTATTTTTTGGTGTTTTAGGCCTGGCTTTCGACCTGGTTTCAATGCCTTTTCAGATATATGCTACTTTCGTTATTGAAGAGCGTTTCGGATTTAACAAAACCAGACCGATCACTTTTATAACGGACAAGCTAAAATCATGGTTGCTTGGCATTGTAATCGGTGGGAGCATTTTAATGTTCGTGCTCTGGGCATGGCTGGCAACAGGTAACTGGTTTTGGTTAATTGTGTTGGGTGGGATGAGCATTTTTATGATTTTTATGGCCATGTTTTACGCCCAATTAATCGTGCCATTGTTTAATAAACAAACTCCGCTCGACGAAGGGGAACTGAAAACGGCCATCGTGGATTTTGCCACAAAAACAGGTTTTAAACTTGACAATGTGTTCGTGATTGACGGCTCGAAACGAAGCACCAAGGCCAACGCTTATTTCAGCGGTCTGGGTCCTAAAAAGAGAATCGTGCTGTATGATACCCTCATCAAAGATCTGGAAACGGAAGAAATTGTAGGCGTGCTTGCACATGAGATTGGACATTATAAGAAAAAACATGTTGTGAAAGGACTGGCTATGTCGCTTGTGCAAAGCGCACTGATGATCTGGTTGCTGTGGGTCGCTATTGACCAACCTGCTCTATCATTAGCACTTGGAGCCAGTGAATCCAGTTTTTATATGGGTATTGTCGCCTTCGGGTTGTTGTTCTCACCAGTTTCATTCTTCACAGGTATTATTTCAAATGTCATTTCAAGGAAGTATGAATACCAGGCGGATGCATTTGCAAAAAAGCACTATTCAGCAAAAGCACTCATCAATGCCCTTATCAAATTATCGGTTAAAAACCTGAGTAACTTAACACCCCATCCGGTGTATGTGTTTTTTCATTACTCACATCCACCAATCCTGAAACGTAAGAAAGCACTGGAAAGTTAAGGCATAATAGCATCTACATTCATGCCTGCATGTTCAATCAACTCACGGTTTTTTTTAATAAAGCTGCCAATGGCTTCTATGGTAACAGAAAAGGTAACGCCGTAATTGATATCCAGTTTTTTATTCACATACACTTCCCCTGTATATGGCAGTTTTGTATTCATCACATCAAACAGGTTTTCATCTGGAAAAAGATATATAAAATTACCTGCAGCGGCTGATTTTGCCATCCCAATCCATTCAAAATTGGGCACACCATCGCGTAATGCAAATACTGGACTTCCGCTAATCCCTTTATTATAAAGCGCATCCGTTAAGAAAGAACCGTTTTTAGTTTTATCCGGGTTGCTCACAATAGCCCTTGTAACCATTAAATTTCCCAACGGATACCCCATAATGTATACAAATGTGCCCCACTCAAGCTCCTGGGTACTTCCTGATTTATAATTAAATACATCAGGCTTTTCGATATGCGGATGAAGTTTTTTTTGCAACAGGGCTATATCATTTTTTGTATCCATCACAACCACTTCAATATTCTCACCATCGGGCAACCCGGAAATATAATTTTGCTGCCGCACTTTCACCGAAATAGATTGTAAAACTGTCCTTTCAGCATCGTACCAGTTATAAATCGTGTCAGCATAGTCGACAACATGTGCGCAGGTAAGCAAGCCCACAGATTTCCCATCATAATAAATAACCGTAGCTGTCCCTGACACAGATTCATTTGTGATGTCAGTGTTAACAGCAAGTTTTTTGATATTTTCTTTGGTGATTGAAGCTTTCTGAATATCATTATCAGGCGGAAACACATAGGTCATGTAAAAAACCAGGCAATCCAGTTTTTTGATGGTTTTAGAAATTTCATTCAGCTTATCCGATACACTTTTGTCAGGGAATTCACTATCATATCTGCCATCGGGATGCAAAGATTGTGAAGGCATGTTTTCATTGGTTTTACACGAGACAGCAGAAAACAGCAAAAGCAAACAGATGAAACAATTAAGCAGGGTGTATTTCATAGATCTATATGTCCTTTTTTCTGTAAAATATGAAAATCAGTCCGGTGAAAAGGATACAATACACGATGCATATGATGGCATCTTGTAGTGAAACATTTTCTCGAAAACTAACGCCAAACATCTGCATGAGCGCTGAATTTGGAATATCGATGAGGTTTCCGATGGCTTCTACCGGCAGATATTTCGAAAATTTGTCGGGCACCAAGCCACCAACAATAGGCTCAAGGATATAATAATACAGCGCCAATGCCCCGATAGCAAGAATAGATCGTTGCACCAGGAACGCTATAAGCATTGCGAGAATCCCAAATGTAAGTACTTCAAGAAAATAGGCAGGAATGAATAGAGCCTTTTGCAGGATCAATGTTGTCGTGAGAACGTCAGTATATAAAAAACCAAGTGCCAGTCCTGAAACAAAAAGGATGGCTGCGCTTGCCAGACTTAGCAAGATTACAAACAGCAATTTCGACAGAATAAACTGGTTGCGGCTCATGCCATTCATAATATTCTGACGAATGGTTTTATTGCTGAATTCATTCGTGATGAAGAACAAGATGATCAAAGCCAGGAATATTTTCAGAAAACCAGCGAAAAACGCCAGGTTTTGCCATACATAGGGAAATGAATACAAAGTAAATCCGGGCATGGTAACTGGCGCAGTAGTACTTGCATTGGCCAACACGCCATTCACAAATTTTTCGGCCCCGAAAAAAACCATTAAGAGCAAAGCCGCATAGATACTGATCATGATCCAGAAAACTTTGCTATAGAAATACTTTTTAAAATCTATTTTTATTAATCTAACCATTTTTTTCGGATAATAATTCTAAAAAATACGATTCGAGGCTTCTCTTTCTCAGCATGATATGAGATAAGTAAATACCCTGACTGACGAGATCCCTGTTTAGCTGTGCCGGATCAATTTCTTTATTAAGAGATACAGTGAGCATGTCTTTATCCAGCCTGGTTTCCGCAACAAAATCAAATGCAGCCAAGGCTTTCAACAACTCAGGCATATTTTGGGTTCTAAGTTCAAGTTGTGTGGATGAGTTCAGCACATCCTCTACCCTTCCTGAATGCAACGACCTCCCCTTATCAAGAATGGCCACATGGGAGCATGTTTTTTGTACTTCATCCAGCAAGTGACTGGCAAGAATAACCGTTAAACCCCTGCCGGCAATATCGATAATCAGGTTTCTAATTTCAGCAATGCTTTTTGGGTCAAGGCCATTGGTTGGTTCATCTAAAATTAACACTTCAGGGTCGCCAATAAGAGTTGCCGCAATGGCAAGGCGTTGTTTCATCCCCAGCGAATAAGTTTTGAATTTGCCAAGCCGCCGTTCATATAAGCCCACTTGTTTCAGATGTTCATCAATCTCATTATAACCCACACCTTTTATATCAGCTACAAGCTGTAGGTTTTTAACTGCTGACAAGTAAGGATAGAAAATAGGTTGCTCAAGTAAAGCTCCTATCCGTCTCCTGGTAAGGCTATCAGGTTTTTGGCCGAACCATCGGTAATCGCCTTTATCAGCCTTTAAGATATCGAGTAAAATACCAAGCGTCGTTGTTTTCCCACTTCCGTTGGGACCCAGTATACCAACGACTTCACCCTTTTGTATGGTAAGTGAAAAATCATCCAGGGCTCTTATATGGCCATAGGATTTACTTAAATGGCTGATTTCTAAAACCGGAACACTCAAATCATTCAATTTTTATTCATTTTGCAAACAATATTACTAAATCATTCGTCTAAAACGGAAATATCTGAATAGTATTTTCAATAAAGCCTGTAAAACTTTGGGTCTCTAATTATTTATTTACTTTTGCAGTCCATTTATTAATACAATCAATTAAAAATAGTATGAAAGTAGGAAAAGATAAAGTAGTCACATTAACGTATGTATTAAGAATGAATGATGAAACAGGAGAAATCATTCAGGAAGTAGATGAAAGCAGGCCATTTGTTCACTTGTTTGGAGCAGGAACCCTTTTACCGGCATTTGAATCAAGTCTTGACAGTTTAGAACCGGAAGCCACATTTAGTTTTCCGATACCGGCATCTGATGCATACGGTGGTAAAAATGATGAAGCCATTATTGAACTGGAAAATAGCCTGTTTGAAATTGATGGAAAAATTGATGACGAACTACTCGCTATTGGAAATGTAATAGCCATGCAGGACCAGGACGGAAATCCTGTTGATGGCCGGGTGCTAGAAGTAAAAGACGGTACTGTTATTATGGACTTTAACCACCCACTTGCCGGGCAGGACATACATTTTTCAGGTAAAATAATTGATGTTAGAGAAGCAACCAAAGAAGAACTTGAGCACAACCATGTGCATGGCGATGGTGGCCATCAGCATTAATAGTTTTAAAAATATAACAGGAATACGGTGGGTTTTTTATGAAGATCCACCGTTTCTTTTTTCCACTGGCGAATTGTGAAAGTACTAATCCGCTCACTTTCCATCGTTAGATCAGTTGCCGCACATACTTTCGTATCAGGTTTACAAACTTCTATCAACTTTGCCATCAGTTGGTTATTGCGGTATGGTGTTTCTATAAATATCTGGGTTTGCTTCAGTGCTCTCGATGAGACTTCAATATCACTTATTTTCTTTTGCAATGCTTGTTTATCAACAGGTAGGTAGCCATGAAATGTAAAATGCTGCCCGTTAAATCCTGATGCCATTAATGCCATGATGATTGAATTCGGTCCTACAAGCGGAACGACTTCAATACGTTTTTCATGAGCCAATTGCACAATTAAAGCACCCGGATCAGCCACGCAAGGTGTACCCGCTTCTGATAACAATCCTATTGATTTACCAGTTTCAACAGTATTAAGGTAAGTTGACAGCTCATTTTCATGGGTATGTTTGTTCAATTCATGAAATACCATTTGATTGATGGACACGGGGTGGTTTATTTTACTCAGGAATCTTCTTGCGCTTCGGAGCTGTTCTACTATAAACTCATCCAGTTGGTGGATGACCAATGTATTATATGAAGGAAGGACTTTTTCAAGTTCATCAAGACCACCAAGTGTGGTTGGAATTAAATATACTTTTCCTTTTTTCATTGATCAAAAAGGTAATTTCTTTAAATCCACATTGCCTCCTGAAATGATAACCCCAACTTTCTTGCTTAGGGCTACTTTTTCTGCCATTATTGCTGCAATTGGCACTGCCGATGAAGGCTCAATAACAATTTTCATTCTTTCAAATACCCATTTCATCGCCCTGATAATCGTTTCATCATTCACGGTAACTATCTCACTTACATATTTTTGGATAATTGGAAAGTTTCGTTTTCCAAGAGATGTAAGCAAGCCATCAGCAATTGTATGAGGTTTCAGACTGGGGATGATATGTCCTGCACGAAACGATTTGTACGCATCGTCAGCCCCTTCTGGTTCACAGGCAATCACTTTTACATGATTTGAAAAGTAAGCCGCTGATAAGGCTGTGCCACTTAAAAGTCCTCCACCTCCAACGGGGCATAAAATCATATCTAAATCCGGCACTTCCTGCAGCAATTCCATCGTCGCAGTTGCCTGACCGGCAATAATATCATAATTATCATACGGATGAATCTCGGTGATGCCAGTTTTCTCAATAATATCGTGAAGTGCCGATTCCCTGGCTTCCAGCGTTGGTTTGCAGAATGTGATCATTCCTCCATATGCTTTTACGGCTTCTATCTTTACTTCTGGCGAATTCTCGGGCATCACGATGTAGGCAGGCATATTAAATAATTTTGCCGCCCTTGCGAGTGCCTGTGCGTGGTTGCCTGATGAGTGCGTTCCCACACCCTTTTTTCGCTTTTCATCTGCTAAATTAAGAATGGCATGAACTGCGCCTCTCGATTTAAATGCACCTACTTTTTGAAAGTTTTCACATTTAAAAAAAAACGATG
>JAZBOW010000317.1:0-2389 GCA_036351335.1 Bacteroidales bacterium
CCTGAACGAAAGGCCTCAGTGTCACGTGAGATAAGCAAATTGCATGAAGAAACCATCAGGGGTACCCTGCAAGAAGTTGCCGGGCACTACCAGGAAAAAACCGTCAAAGGAGAAATCGTTATCATTGTTGGACAGGTTGAATAAGCTTATCAGTTAAATCACTATTATCTTTTAATTCCATATCATCATGTACGTTACCGGACAAACCTGTTCGGATTGATGACAAAAGTGCAGGGTAAAAACAATGATTAAAAGCCATATAAATAACAGAAAAAGAGACATATATAAATTATGGCACGGTATTAGTAATTGAATAATTAGAAACAATAAAAATTTAATTAAAATGAAAGCACTACATACAACTAAAGCCATTGCAATTGCCTTCGCTCTTATGTTTTCAATTAACCTGAGCGCCGGTGCACTCACCAACGCTGAAGAAAATTATATCCATGATATCCCTTTTAACACGAATGAAGTATATAACGAGATTTTAATCTCAAACGGAATACTGGATTTCGATTTTAAAGAAGAAGCCTATATCAACGATATACCTTTTGATACGGAGTGTATCACAACCGATTGCCTATACGAAAAAGCATTGAAATTTACATTTGAAATGGCAGACGAAAGTTATATTGACGACATTCCATTTAACACTGAATGTATTTCGGCGGAATGCCTGTATCAAAGGGCATTGCAGCAAAATTTCAGTTTCGATGAGGAAACATATATCAATGACATCCCGTTCGAAACATCTAAAATTATTAAAAACACAGAAAATACTCAATTTGCAATGAGCAAATAAGTAAGTTTTTTCACAATGATGGATGCCGGCTCAGTAATGAGCCGGTTTTTTTTATTCTTCTTAATTTTATACAATTGAAATACACGATAAAATGACATTTACATACAATTATCCCAGACCGGCGCTTACGGTGGATATAGCTGTTTTTGCTAAAAATGAAGAAGGCTACGAGGTTTTGCTTATTAGTCGAAAGAACGATCCTTTTTCAGGTATGTGGGCTTTGCCCGGTGGCTTTGTCGATATGGATGAAACCGTTGAAATGGCTGCTACACGTGAACTTTTCGAGGAAACCAATTTATCAAACATTCAACTTGAACAATTTCATGTGTTTAGTGAAGTGGATCGCGATCCGAGAGGCCGGACCGTTTCAGTTGTATTTGCCGGATTTTTAAAAGATGATCAAAAAGTAAAAGCAAAAGATGATGCCAAAGAAGCCCGTTGGTTTGACTCAAAAAAAATACCTGAACTGGCATTTGATCATAGAAAAATTATAGACATGCTTATAGAAAATTGGCTTAGTTAATCATAAGATTACAACCACGTACATCACTATTATCATACCTGCCCAGCATTTCAAATTTCGTGTCATCGATCTTTTTACCCAGATCTTTTGTGGCGATGAATGAGCACGAATAAAGATTGGCCAGATCTATGATATTCATCCCACCCGTTTGTCCGTTATCAAGCATTGTCAGAGGATCATTCATGTCTCTGATAAGTACTTTCATCCAGGCGGGGCATTCAAAAATGCCGTTTTTGTGCGAATAGGCTTGTGATAAAAGCTCGGTCATGCCATATTCTGAGCACACATTTTCAATACCAAACGCCATTTTTAGAATATCATGCATTTCAGTTCTGAGCAATTCTTTACGCATGCCTTTCATACCACCTGTTTCAATTATGATCAACTCAGGAAAATGAATAGGGTAAGTCTCAGAAAGATCCAATAAGGCATAAGTAACCCCTATTAAAAGTACTTTTTTAGATGTTTTTTTCAGATTGTTTAAAACTTGCGCCAAGTGTTCATGATCATGCAAATAAAAACCGCTTAGAGAATCATTGGTCAGGCCGATCAGTTTTTCAACCATATATACAAGTGAGGAACCTTCTCTTTCAAGATAAGATGGCAGCAATGCCAATAGGATATAATCTTCGGGCGCACCGAATTGTTGCTTAAAGTTGGCAACAAATGATTGCTCATATAAATTCAGTGATTTGATATGATGCCGGCTGCTTCTTTGTCCGGTAGTGCCACTGCTGATAAAAGTAGTTTCAGGTTCAAATTCACCACTTACCACTTTCTGATCTTTAAAAAATTCGATCGGTATGAATGGTATTTCTAAATAATTTCTGATACTTGATGGATCAACACCTAATAAATCCACAAATCGACAATAGATCTGGTTGTTGCTGTACTGGAAATAAAATATTTCAACAGCCAGTTCGTTAAAAGAATGCGTGTTGGCAATTGAAAAGATTCTTTTTTCTATCTCCTTCGTTTCCGGCATATACTTTGATATATTTTATAATTTTGGAAACACGATTGTTAAAAATGTTCCGAATCGCAAAAATACTGTTTATTCC
>JAZBOW010000318.1:0-2765 GCA_036351335.1 Bacteroidales bacterium
ATTTTATAATGAAAGGAATGATGCCCGTAAGGCCCTGCAGCCATATAGTCAACGACTGGATAAGGAGTATGATGTGAAATTGAAGCAACAGCTCAAATTGTTTGGCATGGGTGAATCCCCATCAAGGGAAAAGAAGGCGAAAAGATAAATTCGCAGACATCTCTGCTTGCTCATCCGAATTTCAAATTCCGAACAGCGGCAGGGAAAAAGCAAAATTCTATTGAATTAATTTACATCTTTCATCGATAGGCTGATCCGTTTTCGGGGTACATCTACATCAAGAACTTTCACTTTTACATGTTGGTTCAGGCTGACAAAATCAGCCGGGTTGCTGATATATTCATTGGCGAGATGTGAAATATGCACCAAGCCATCCTGTTTGACGCCCACATCCACAAAAGCGCCAAAATTGGTGATATTGGTAATAATTCCAGGCAGTTCCATGCCTATTTCTAAATCGGTGATTTTATGAACTCCTTTGGCAAACTCAAATATCTCAGCTTTTTTTCGGGGATCCAGTCCGGGTTTCAGCAATTCCTTCCTGATATCATTCAGCGTGGCCAGGCCTTTATCATCCGTAATAAATTGCGAAAAGTCCAGCTTATTGATCACTTCTTTATTACCGATCAAATCAGTAACGGCTAGCCCAGCATGTTTGGCAATTTTTTCAACAACAGGATAACTCTCGGGGTGCACTGCGCTGTTATCCAGTGGATTCTTCCCATTCTTGATTCGTAAAAATCCTGCGCATTGTTCAAAAGCTTTGCTGCCCATACGCGGTACCTTTTCCAATGATTTTCTTGATTCGAAGGTTCCATACTCATTCCTGTAATCAATGATATTTTGCGCCAGTTGCGGCCCCAATCCTGAAACATACCTCATTAAATGTTTGCTGGCCGTATTCACATCTACGCCCACCAGGTTGACACAACTTTCCACAACCGAATCCAACGATTCTTTGAGCAGCTTTTGATCGACATCATGCTGGTACTGGCCCACACCAATCGATTTGGGCTCAATCTTTACCAGTTCGGCCAACGGATCCATGAGCCTGCGCCCGATGGAAACGGCACCCCTAACAGTAACATCATAATCAGGGAATTCTTCCCGTGCTTCAGGAGAAGCTGAATAAATGGAAGCGCCAGCTTCATTGACGATAAATACCTGTACATCATCCCTGAACCGTATCCGGCGTACCAGGCTTTCCGTTTCCCGCCCGGCTGTTCCGTTGCCAATAGCAATGGCTTCAATATTGTATTGTTGTACCAGCGTATTGATTTTACTCATCGCCGGGCCTGATTGCGATTGAGGCGGATGCGGATAGATAGTGTCGTTATGCAGCAAATGGCCTGTTGCATCGAGACACACAATTTTGCAACCCGTGCGAAAGCCCGGATCGATGGCCAGTATCCTCTTTTCACCCAGGGGGGCCGTAAGCAATAGCTGTTTCAGGTTTTCAGCAAATATTCGGATGGCTTCCACATCGGCTTTTTCTTTGGAAGAAGCTGCAAATTCGTTTTCAATGGAAGGGGAGAGGAGCCGTTTGTAAGCATCTTTTATGGCTATTTCCAGATTTCCGGAAATATCATTGCGGATAAAGAAACGGTTTAGTCGCTCCAGTGCATACTCTTCAGGAGGTTTGATGGATACCTTTAAAAATCCTTCTTTTTCTCCGCGCCGCATTGCCAGCAGACGATGGGATTTACTCCTGCTAAGCTTTTCTTCATAGGTAAAATAATCGCTGTAATTTTGGGCATCTTCTACCTTTCCCTTCACAACCTTCGATGAAATAACTGCCTGGCTTTCAAAAAGCTGACGGATCATCACCCTTGCTTTTTTATTTTCGTTGATCCACTCTGCTATAATATCCCTTGCGCCTTGTAAAGCTTCATCGACTGAAGCAATCTTTCCTACTACAAAACTGGCAGCCCTCGCTTCAATATCAGCTTCCCGCTGCGCCATAATGATCTTTGCCAAAGGCTCCAATCCATTTTCCCTTGCTACATCCGCTTTTGTTTTTCGTTTTTGTTTGTAAGGCAGATACAGGTCTTCCAATTCAACAGCATCATACGTACTTTGTATGGCTGCTTTTAGCTCATCCGTCAGTTTACCCCGTTCTTTTATGGCATCCAGGATGGTCTCTTTCCTGCTTTCAATCTTTAATAATTTGTCGTTAACGGCTTTTATTTGTCCAATCTGCACTTCATCAAGGCTGCCGGTAACTTCTTTCCTATAACGGGCGATAAAAGGGATGGTGGCACCACTGGTAAGCAATGCCAATGTTTTTTCAACCTGTGGTACAGAAATAGCTGTTTCTGTTGATATTAAGGGGATTAGAGTAGGAAACATGTACAATTTATTTTGACGTAAATGTAGCCATTCTACAGCAAATGCACATTGTATCCGAATCCTTATTTTGAGATTTAGAGACAAAATGTGGCGCTAAATCCCTGAAGATGTAAGACTTTAATTTATTTATTTTCAGTTTTTTATCATCTGTATGAATAAAAGCTTTACTTTCGCCACAGTTTTAACAGAATAGTATCTGCGTATATAAGTTCCCTTCAAGAAAAAATTTCCCTACACTTTTTAGTTTAGCCGAACCGTTTGATCGAAAAGCCACTTGCTGCACAGCACTATTCACACATAATAAATTATTTTTAAATTTTAAGTAAATGAAAGAAGGAACAGTAAAATTTTTCAACAGATCCAAAGGATTTGGTTTTATCGAGCCAGCAGATAAAGGTGCTGACATTTTTGTACAC
>JAZBOW010000319.1:0-4864 GCA_036351335.1 Bacteroidales bacterium
AGACTGCAAACTGAATTCCCCCTTTTTTCCCTACATTTGCTTTGAAAATTTTCCTGATGTATGCATCCCTTACGTGGGATTTAGTTGTCTCAATTACGGAAAAGAAAATCATAAATTGGCCGAATTATGAGCGATCTTGAAAAGCATTTTAGTTCATTCAGAAAGAATGTTGTTGGAATTGACCAGATGATCACCACACCATATGGAACAAAAAAAATGATCTATGCCGACTGGATCGCCAGCGGTCGTCTTTATCAACCCATCGAAGACAGGATGCTGCATGACATTGGACCTTATGTGGCCAACACGCATACGGAAACTACAGAAACCGGCACCCTGATGACCAAAGCCTATCAGTACGCCCATAAAAAAATCAAACAACATGTACATGCCGATGCCAATGATGTGATCCTCACACAGGGTTTCGGGATGACAGCCGTGGTAAATAAGTTTCAGCGGATTTTGGGGCTTAAATGTTGCGCTACTTATGAAAACGGCGATTGCAATCCGAAAAGAGACAAACCCGTGGTATTTATCACCCATATGGAGCACCATTCAAACCAGACCACATGGATTGAGACCATTGCAGATGTTATTTTATTAAAACCGGATGAATTGAATATGGTGGATCCGGAACAACTTCGTATAGAAATTGAAAAATATAAGGATCGAAAAGTAAAAATCGGGGCATTTACTGCCTGTTCCAACGTGACGGGTATCAAACCCGATTATTATGAACTCGCAAAGATCATGCATGAAAATGGTGGGGTTGTTTTTATTGACTTTGCCGGATCTGCGCCATATGTGGATATTGATATGCATCCGGCTGACCCGCTTCATAAATTGGATGCGGTGATGTTTTCGCCACATAAATTCCTCGGAGGCCCCGGAAGTTCGGGTGTTATCGTATTTGACAAAGACCTTTACAAATGTGCCATTCCCGATCACCCGGGTGGCGGAACCGTTGAATGGACCGATCCCTGGGGCGGGCATAAATATATTGAGGATATTGAATTGCGCGAAGATGGAGGCACACCTGGTTTCTTGCAATGTATGCGGGCTGCGATGGCGATTGAAGTGAAGGAGCATATGGATACGAAATGTATCGCTAAGAGAGAGCAGGAATTGGTAAAAAAAGCATTTGAAGGTTTCAGCAAAATAGATGGCCTCCATATTCTTGCAGATAATATAACGGACCGCCTGGGTATATTCTCATTCTGGTTTCAGGATATTCACTTCAACCTGATCGTAAAATTGCTGAATGACCGATATGGCATTCAGGTGCGCGGAGGATGCTCATGTGCAGGCACTTACGGGCATTTCCTTTTAAATGTTACTCCCGAAGAATCCAAGAGAATCACCACCAAGATCATGAGTGGCGACTTATCAGAAAAACCAGGATTTGTGAGGGTATCTCTCCACCCCACTATGACTGATGAAGAGCTTGATTTTATAGTAAATGCGGTAAAAGAAATTTCAGAAAATCATGTGGAATGGGCCAAGGATTATAATTATGATTCGCACCACAATGAATTCAGAAATAAAAAAGAATTTGACAAGACCAAAACCATCAAAGCTTGGTTTAGTTTTTAAGTAATTTAAAACTAATTTTTTATACTTTCATCTCAAACATCTTTCCGCTTATTTAATGTTTCAACTATTAAGTGAAACCTGTTTGAAACCAACCCATCTTCTCATCATATACATCTTTATTTCGCCAGGCTTTTTTTTATAGAGTCCGTTTTTTTATGGACATGGGATGTTACTAGTAGAAATTTCTGCCATTTTTAGTACTTGACAAGCACCGTTTAATTCCTTAAATTAGCGGTAGTAAAACCAGCACCGTATGACAATTATGAAAAAGCCAATACTTTTTACTTTTTCATTCCTTATTTTTTATTTTTTATTTTTTATTTCAAATACTTATAGCCAGATTACCCGTGGTGCTGCACCAGGTGAAATTTATATCTCTAATGAATGGTTCGTTGATTCACAAGGTTTATATTTCGGTATTTTTCACAGCACCGACAATGGGAAACATTTGACTCCCATGTACAGCAACCTGGAAACACCTCCCCCCGATGAAATGACTATAGGGAAAGTACTTGGCGATGCCACATCCGGAACATTATATAATTATGGTCATAATGAGTTGTGGGTAAGTTTTGATGAGGGCGTGAGTTGGACGTTTAGAGAAAATTATTCATATAGCGGCAAATATACAAGCGGTGGAATTAATGGAGAAATATACAAAAATGGAACAGACGTAGCAGGAACACTCTATTTTAGCGATGATTATGGTACCAACTTTATTATTAATAATATTAACATTAAGTTCAACATCGAGGTAGGGACTGAACCTGGAGAATTTTATGGTAGAAGCGGTCAAGCCGATATTGGGTATAGTGTTGAATATAGTTATGATTATGGAGTAAACTTTTTAACTATACCTATTGACAGTTCTATTGCTTATTGGTCAATTGGTGGGCATTACCCGCAAATTTCGAGAGGAACTGAACCCGGTGAATTGTACCTGGTTTCCTGGTGGCCTGATTACCATTATAAAATATTCCATAGTGTAGATACCGGTTACACTTGGACGCAACAATACGAATCAGATTCCATTAGTATATATTATTGGGGGGTACAATATACCGCTGGCAGGGAGCCCGGTTCTTTTTATGTGAAACGTACAAGGTTTGCACCTACCCTTACACATACCGAAGTGTATATTGATTACAGTACTGATTACGGACAAACTTTTACAACCTATTTCCATGACCTGGTGCCCGATTTTACTTCGGTTAATTCCATTGAAAAACCTAATATTAGTCATTCTAATTATCCCAATCCTTTCTCCAACCATACTACATTCCAATTTCAATTACCGGCTCATGCCAACAACCCTCAATTGAATATCTATGACATGAACGGGAAACGTATCAGGCAATTTGAAGTGAACGGAAAAAAAGAACAGTCATGGGATGGCACGGATTCAAATGGCAAACCTTCGTTCGCAGGCATATACCTATACAACATTACTTACGATAATACAAGCACTGCTTTACAAAAAGCAATCATCCTTTATTAAAAAGTTGCATAAAAAAAACCAGGCCTCTCAGCCTGGCTCAACAACTTAAACCATGATTGTTCTAAAGCCTGATCTTTTCAGTCAGTGAACTGTTTTTATTGATGATTTGCAGGTAATACGTGCCATGCTGCTTCTGGCTTAAATCCATCACCAGTTTATACGATCCGTTAACTACTTCCGGTTTACTTGAAAATACTTCATCTCCGAAAAAATTATACACTTCAACTTTGGGAGATGCATCACCGGGGATGGTGAATTGTAAAGTGATGATCCCATCATTATTATCAATATCCAATTCTTCAATTTCCAGCCTGTCGGGTTTATTTTTAATGCCGGCATCGCGTAATTCTTTATCGGTTACACCCTGCTCAAAACGTTCAATATGACGTCTTTCAAAATATGGATGCTTTGGTGGCCTTGGCTTTCTGATCATTTCAATCTCCATGTCTTCAAAACCTTCCATTTCTTCCAATAGCTCCATTTCTTCATCAAGTACAATCACCCGTGCATCTTCCAACTCCTTCAGATGTGCTTCCAATTGCGCCTCAAACTCTTTCGCGTTAAATTCAAAATCTACATCCTGGTCCACATCAAATTCGAATTCAAAATCATCATCCGAATGCCAAACCGCAGCTTTGTGGTGACCACGGGGTAACACCACTACCACTTCCTCTCCATCATCGGTTTTAAATTTCATTACTTTCTTTGGCCCTTTATGGTCTGAATGAACAATGATTTCCTCCACAATTTCTTCATCACCATCCTTATTTATGACGATTACTTTTCTTATGTTTTGAACATCTTCATCATCCATACTAATATCCGCACGAATACGGGTTGAGTCACCGTCCGACATCCAGGAAATACTTTCAACAATTTCATTCACTTTTTCACCCTCTTTAATTGTGAATGTGGTGTCTTTTACGACTTTTTTACCATTTTCAACTTCTACTCTTTTTACAGTCACCTGTTTTTCCTTTTTGTCTTCCTGTCCCATTCCGCTTAACGAAATCAGCAGGAACAAGGTAATTAATAACACGGCTGCAATTGTAATTTGATTTTTCATCTGTTTAAAATTTTTAGTTGCCTGAAAATGAAGAAACTAAAAATTTCTTCACATTCAGGAACTCCCGATGAATTTTAATCATTTTCGTTTGTGTATTTTAAAATGTTAAAATTCATGGTCGTTTCATTTTTTATACATTTATGTTTTCGCTTACAAATGTATTTTAACTGACTGATAACAAAGGTTAAAGCCGGTTAAAAAAGGTTAAAGAAAGGTTAAAGTGGATATTTTACATAACATGAATATGTACCTTTGATATCAATTTCGAATCGAACGCTTAATAAATGAAAAACCGTTTCCGCATTATCATCTTTTTAATGACAATCAGCCTTGCAGGAATTATCGTGGTTCAGTCATTATGGATTAAACATGCCTTTGAGGCTGAGTCGGCACGGTTTGACCAGGCAGTTTACAAGGCTTTGAACAAGGGCATTATGCGTATTGACCGTATGGATGATTTTAATTTCCTAGACCGGGAACTAAACCTGCCCCGGCCACCCAAAATGAATATCGACTCCATAATTCATGTGGCAAAACCGCACCCCCCAAGAATGAGGTATAAACGATTCACTGACAGCAACCGCCTGCAGCGATCCTCCGTGGTGTATTTGTCAGATTCAAATATGAGCAACCACATCATCACTATTATGGATGAATCGGAACCCGCTGAAGACATTGAAATTATCTGGAACACCGACTCCTTAGAA
>JAZBOW010000320.1:0-7061 GCA_036351335.1 Bacteroidales bacterium
AATCGCAGTAAACATTTATCCGCTTACCGAGGAAAACAGGGAGGTTTATGAAAGCTTTGCAGCCAACGTAACTGAGCTCAGAAAACAATATATTGATGCACTTTATGAATGGAAAGGGTCAAACATGTATCCTGATGCAAACAGTACCATGCGGTTTACAGCAGGACCGGTAAAAGGCTATTCGCCTACAGATGCTGTTTGGTATATGCCCTTTACAACATTGAATGGTGTCGTTCAAAAAAATAACGGAGTTGTACCTTTTGATGCCCCTGCAGGACTGATTGAGTTGGCTAACAAAAAAGATTATGGTAATTGGGTTGATCCGGAATTAAACGATGTACCAGTAGCATTTTTGCACCAATGTGACATAACCGGTGGTAACAGTGGCAGCCCGGTAATGAATGCCAAAGGCGAATTAATAGGTGTGGCATTTGATGGCAATTACGAAGCAATGATCAGCGACTGGCAATACGATTACGAATTACAGAGAACTATATCAGTTGATATTCGTTACGTGATGTTCGTAACAGAGAAGTTTGCGAACGCGGGATTTATCCTTGACGAAATGGGTGTAAAACGATAAGAGGATTGTATGAAAATGACAAAAAAAAAGCCCCGTTCGGGGCTTTTTTTAATGTCATTATTTTTACTCGGTATTACCGATTTGTTGGTTTAAGAAATTTTCCATGGCCCGATAAAATTCGAACCTGTTCTCTTCATTTCTGAAACCGTGTCCTTCATTATCTTTAACCAGGTATTCCACTTCAACACCTCTTGCTTTCATGGCTTCAACCATCTGATCTGATTCGTCTACATTTACTCTTGGGTCATTGCGGCCTTGTGCAATAAACAAGGGAGCTACAATTTTATCTACCTGATAAACGGGTGATACTTCTCTTAACATTACACTATCTTTAACCGGATCACCAGCCATTTCATACATCATGTCGAGCATGGGTTTCCAGTAAGGTGGAATGGTTTTCATGAAAGTGAACATATTGGAAACACCCACATAGTCAACACCGGCAGCATATAACTCAGGTTCTTTTACAAGTCCCATTAAAGTTGCATAGCCACCGTAGCTTCCGCCGTAAATGGCAATTCTGTCAGGATCGGCGATGCCTTTGTCGATCAGCCACAAAGTACCATCCGTGATATCGTCCTGCATTTCGCGACCCCATTTCTTAAATGATGCTTCCCAAAATGCTTTTCCGTAACCTGTTGACCCTCTGAAATTCATTTGCAACACTGCATAACCGCGATTGGCCAAAAACTGGATTTCAGGATTAAATCCCCACCCGTCACGTGCCCAGGGACCACCATGCGGGTTTACAACCACAGGAAGGTTTTTGGCTGTTTCCATCGTATAGCCTTTTGGCAATGTTAAATATCCATTGATGGTCAGGCCATCGCGCGACTGATACTGTATAGGAAATACGTTCGCCATTTCATTTTCATCAATCCATGGGCTTACATCTGTAATTTTTTCAAGCACATCTGTATTCAGGTCATAAATATAATAAGCGCCAAGAGATTTATCACTGTATGTGCGAATAATGAATACATCTTCAGCTTTATTCAAACCAGTGATGGCTACTTCATAATCACCTAAATCCTTGTCAATTCTTTCGTATAACTTTTTAGTTTCATCATCAAAGAAATATCTTTCTCGTTTCCACGACGTGTAAGTGGCCGATGTCAGTTTTTTATCTTTCCTTGAAAAATTAACACCCTGTACATCATAATCAGGATTGCTGTATAGCTCTTCTATTTCTTTGCCATTGGCTATATCGAATACAACAACAACGCTTTTATCACGGCCTAAATTTGAAGTGGCTATCACATTTTTATTTTCAAAATCGAAAAACCTTGGAGAAAGCTCGTCTTTGAAGCTGGTAGTCAGCACTTCACTCCAATCATCTTGTTCGGTTTCGCGATACATATAGGTCACATTAACGCCATCCGTAATAGCAAAGGCAACTCTAAGTTTGCCATCATGATCAAACATCCATCCTTGTATATTACCTGGGTTTTCGGCTAACATTTCCATTTCACCCGTTTTAATATTTAAACGATACGGGTCAAATACTTGTGGATTCCTTTTATTCATTTCGATGATCACTTCGTCTTCAATTTCAGGCAAAGTCTCGGTGATTTGAGTTCTTACATCTTCAAAATCTGTAAAGCAAACTACCTCCGAACCATCAATATTGGCTCCATAAAGTTTGTAGTTTTCGTTTCCTCCGTCATCTTTCAAATACAGGATTTGCTCATTATTTGGCCAGAAATAACCTGCAATATCTCGGTCCGTTTCACTTGTAATTCGAATGGCTTCTTCTTTGCCTCTTTCTTGTACAAAAACATTTAACCTGGATTCATAGGGTGCCAGGTATGAATAATAATTACCATCCGGGGAAATCTGATAGGCTGTTTTTTCGGGGTTCTTAAAGAAATCCTCTAACGGAATCTGTTGTGCTTTTTCTGGTTTTTTCTCCATGTTACAACTACTTGTTATCACTGCAGCAGCAGCAATAAGCAATGCTAAAAATGATAAATTGATTTTTTTCATAAATTAAAAGTTTGAATTATGGTTGCAATTATTTCGTATTCAAGTGGTAAAGATAAATAAACTAAGCAAAGTTTCTGCTATGTAGAGTTGATTTATTTTACTTTAATTCAAATAATAATAATTAGTATTAAGTATTTAAACACCTGAATTATTAATAACTTTACCATTTAATCAAAAACCCAAACAACATGTCGAAAGTTGTCAATTTTTCAGACGCCGCCTCCATTGGTATTCATAGTATGATATTAATAGCGCAATCTGAAAAGCCAATAAATGCCATACAACTTTCAGACAAGATCAATTTCTCACGACATCATATTGCTAAGGTCTTGCAAAGGCTGGTGAAAGATGGATATCTTGTTTCGTTCAGGGGACCTACCGGCGGGTTCCTTTTAAAAAAGGAAGTAGGGGATATCCTCCTGTATGATATTTACCGATCTATTGAAGGCGAGATTGATTATAATGAATGCTCGCAGAATCAGCATACATGTCCTTTTAATAAATGCATCCGTAAAAGCCTTGTGAACAAGCTGTCAAAGCAATTTGAAGACTATATGAAAAGCTACACATTAGCGGATTATCTCTGAAAAGACTTTTTAAATACACTCATCACGCAATCTGGAAATGTTCTAAATTAATTATGGAATAGTGTCTTTATTAAGTAATGATTCATTATTGTTTATTTTTGAATTCAAGAAAACCGATACTTAAATTCTTGTTAATATTTAACAGATTATTTTTATGAGAAATAAACTTTATTCTTTAGCACTTCTTTTTATTCTGATTCTAATGGCTGGCAGTATTCTAGCGCAGCAGATTAATGTTTCAGCAGAAATAAGACCGCGGTATGAATTCAGACATGGCTACAAAATCTTATTTCCTGATGATGCAAAAGCCGCTAATTTTATTTCGCAACGTACCCGCTTAAATGGGTTTTTCAGTAACCAAACTTTTAAAGCCTATGTAAGTCTGCAGGACGTAAGGGTTTGGGGTGATGTAAATCAGCTGAATACAAGTGATGTCAATGGTTTTTCGGTGCATGAAGCCTGGGGACAGGTGCGGTTTTGCGATGTATTTTCTCTAAAAGTGGGCCGGCAGGAAATCGCCTATGACGATCAAAGAATGTTTGGTTCGGTGGGTTGGGCACAGCAGGCCAGAAGCCATGATGCAGCCATCCTTAAATTTACATTTAATGAGAACCATAATCTCGACCTGGGTTTGGCATTAAACGCCATGAAGGAATCCTTATACGAAGTGAAATACGCAAATTCAAATTATAAAGCTTTGCAGTATGTTTGGTACCATGGCAATTTTGGCAAGCACGGACTTAGCATATTGTTCCTCAATAACGGCATCGCATACGACGGCAATGTATCAGACTCAATCTATGATGAAAAAGTATCGTACAGCCAAACCATAGGAGCGAGGTACACCCTAAAAACTGACAAAGTTGGATTTGATGTGGCTGCTTATTCGCAAATGGGTAAAAATGGCAAGCATAATGATTTATCCGCATTCTATTTTACAGCCAATATCAATTTCCAGGCTACAAAAGCATTTAACATAGGCCTGGGTGGTGAGTATTTATCCGGTACTTCTACCAAAAACCAGGGCCTTGCAAGTGAAAAAGACCAGTCTTTTACCCCGTTTTATGGCACAAATCATAAATTCAATGGTTGGATGGATTATTTCTACGTGGGGAATTATATCGGTAAAAATGGTTTAATTGATATGTACCTACCCCTCAAGTTAAAAGTACAGAAAGTGACATTTGCACTTATACCCCATTATTTTTTGGCTGCAGCTACCGTTTCAGCTTATGATGAATCAAGCCAGGGATTTAAGGATTATAGCAACGGGTTGGGAGCGGAAATAGATTTTTCAATAACTTATGCATTATCAAAAAGTGTGGCAATTGCCGGTGGCTATTCACAAATGTTTGGCACCGAAACCATGCAGGCAGTAAATTATCCTGAAAATCTTCCAGGTGAATTTAATAAAAATACAAACAACTGGGCCTGGATTATGCTTACCTTTAAGCCTACTTTTTTTAGTAAAGATGAATCACAGTAATGGATGATTTGATAAAAAAAGAAAATATTTATGATCAAACTGATAAAAAGCCTGAAACCACCTGCCAACTGGCGATTCCTTGTAATTGTTACTTTGGGTATACTCGTTGGTTTATTTGTTTATATAGTGCACATATCCAAAGCTTCATCTTATCTCTCCGATAAGCCTGAAACCTGTGTAAACTGTCATGTTATGGCACCTCAGTATGCCACCTGGAATCATAGCTCGCATCGCGAGTGGGCATCTTGCAACGATTGCCATGTGCCGCACGATAATGTATTTAATACATACTATTTCAAAGCCATGGACGGTATGCGTCATGCCACCATTTTTACCATGCGAAACGAACCACAGGTAATTCAAATCAGGGAAGCCGGTATCGGAGTAGTTCAGGACAATTGTATCCGCTGCCATACACATTTAATTACGGATAGTAAATTATTGAACTATACACAGGTAGCAGATCATGCGAGAAAAGACAGGTTGTGCTGGTCGTGCCACCGGGAAGTGCCGCATGGAAGGGTAAACAGCATTTCTAGTGTACCTAATGCACGTGTGCCACTACCTTCAAGTGTAGTACCTGGTTGGTTAAAAAAATAAAGGTCAAAACAACTAAAAAACAACATATTATGAATTTAAAAAGAAGAATTGTCAAGAGTCCCTGGATAGGCTGGTTACTTTTCATTAGCACGGTGGCAGTTGTGATTATCGTTGCCATATTCGCATCCTCAATTATTGAAAGGCGTGCGGAGGCCAGTTTTACTTTTGTGCCAAAAGTTAAATATGAAAATTGGGAACCCAGGAATGATGTTTGGGGAGAGAATTTCCCAAAGCAGTATCAATCTTATATACAATCCAGCGAAGGATCTTTCAGGAGCAAATACAATGGTTCCGAAGTGATTGATATGTTGGAAATTGACCCTCGTTTGGTTGTTTTATGGGCCGGATACGGATTTTCAAAAGACTACAATCAGGGGCGGGGCCACTATTACGCCATTGAGGATCTCAGGAATACATTACGCACAGGTGCTCCCATAGATGGTAAAAGTAGCCCGATGCCTAATACTTGTTGGTCATGTAAAGGACCTGATGTGCCCAGATTAATGGGTCAAAGTAGTCCGCAGGATTTTTATTCCGGAACTTGGGATACTAAAGGTCCTGAAGTTGTAAATGCCATTGGATGTGCTGATTGCCATGATGCGGAAACCATGAACCTTCAGATAACACGCCCTGCACTCATTGAGGCGTTTGAAAGAATGGGTAAAGACATCACCAAAGCTACGCACCAGGAAATGAGGTCATTGGTTTGTGCACAATGCCATGTAGAGTATTATTTTGACAAAAGGGATGGAAAACAGGCATATTTGACATTTCCGTGGGACAATGGTCTCCGGGCTGAAGATATGGAAGAATACTATGATGACTTTGAATTTTATGATTGGAAACACGCCATCAGCAAAGCCCCTATGTTAAAAGCACAGCATCCGGGCTGGGAAACATTTATGACCGGTATTCATGCCGAGCGAGGTGTTTCATGTGCCGATTGTCATATGCCATACAGAAGTGAAGGAGGTCAGAAGTTTACTGACCACCACATCCAAAGTCCGCTGAATAATGTGGAGGCCTCATGTGCCGTTTGTCATCGCGAAAAAACCTTGACCCTTGTAAAAAATGTGTATGATCGCCAGGATAAGATCATTGAAAACAGGGATAAACTGGAAGAATTATTGGTGAGAGCCCATGTGGAAGCTGGGAAAGCCTGGGAGTTGGGTGCTACCGAAGCCGAAATGCAGGCCGTACTGATGGACATCAGGCATGCACAATGGCGTTGGGATTATGCCGCCGCCAGCCATGGCGCTTCATTCCATTCCCCTGTAGAAATTAGCCGTGTTATCGGAACAGGAATTACCATCGCTCAGGAAGCCCGAATTAAACTGGCCAGGTTATTTGCTGCTTACGATTTCAACGAAGAATTACCGTATCCTGATATAAGTACGAAGGCCAAGGCGCAGGCATTTATTCAATTGCCGGTGGAAAAACTGGAAGCCGAAAAACAGACCTTTTTAATGGAAGTAGTGCCCGAATGGGAAAAAGCCGCTGCGGCAAGAGAAGCTACCTATCCGGTAAAAAAATTGATGGATTAGAAAGTGCCTGATCCCTGTTTGTTGATTTGAGATATTAAGATTATTGGTAGTGACTTGAATTATACACAATAATTTCCTGCACATTCCGTATTAAGCTTAGCCGTTTAAAGCAGTACCTTGCGGCAATTTTCAAATAAAAAATATTAACAAACTGAAAAATAAACGTGTATGAAGATTAATAGTTTAATAGTCATTCTTATTGCCCTAAGCTTTTTCGCCTGTAATAAAGATGAAGAAGAAAAAAAAGAAACAACGAGTAGTATATCAGGAAAAGT
>JAZBOW010000321.1:0-8298 GCA_036351335.1 Bacteroidales bacterium
AAAAAAATAATTGTAAAATAGCATGGAGCAGAGAGCATGGAGTATGGAGTATGGAAGAACGATATCGAACACCATGCACCATGCTCCATGCGAAACATAAAACTTATTAAAAAACGCCTCATTCAAAAATAACTCATCATTCCCATCCCGAATAATTATCATGAGCGTTCTCACCGATTAAAGAGCGTGCCTCCCTGTGAGCTATAGAATTGTATAGCAGCAAATCACCATCCATAAAAAATACTACCATCAAACAAACATAAGCTTATTGTATTTCATTTATATTCGCCTGTTATAAATCAGGCCCGAATGTTCCTATATAAAAGCTACATATCTACTATTACCCGAAAACTGAGGGCCGCTGTTGCTGACCTGTTACCCATAGTTTTAGTAGTTGTTTTTTTCCAGGTGATCGTTATCAGGCAACCATTCCCCCATGTATGGGACGTCATTTTGGGAATCTTGTTTGTTGTGGTGGGATTGATGCTTTTTGTTGAAGGCCTCGAAATTGGATTGTTTCCAATTGGCGAAACTATGGCCTATGCCCTGGCAAAAAAGGGAAGTCTGCTGTGGTTGATGATCTTTGCATTTAGCCTTGGGTTTTCAACGACAATTGCCGAACCCGCTTTAATCGCTGTATCCAATGAGGCCGCCATTGTTTCATCGGTTGCCGGATTAATTGAAAATGACAAAGTAACCATGGACAATTACGCTTTGGGCTTACGATTATCAGTAGCTTTATCTGTTGGTCTTGCCATCGTTATTGGGGTATTACGTATATTAAAAGGCTGGCCAATTTATTATCTGATTATTGGCGGTTACATCCTGGTGATGCTGATGACCATGGTTGCCCCCGAGGAAATAATTGGTCTGGCATACGATGCTGGTGGCGTAACAACATCAACGATTACCGTACCCCTTGTTACCGCGCTTGGGGTAGGGCTTGCAAACGTGATCAAAGGGCGAAGTCCGCTTACAGATGGTTTTGGACTCATTGCTTTTGCATCACTATTGCCCATGATTTTTGTTATGGCTTATGGTATGTTATGGTTTTAACTTAAAAAATAATATTTGATGGGATTGTTTATGGAATTTATTGAGGTGTTACTTTATACTTTCCGTGATGTATTGCCAATATTAATATTGATCATCATATTTCAGGTAGCAGTTTTAAGGCAGCCCATCCCGCATCTGAAAAAAGTAATACTCGGCGGGGTTTATGTGGTTCTGGGTCTCTCGTTGTTCCTGATAGGACTGGAAAAGGCCCTTTTTCCAGTAGGTAAAATTATGGCTACGCAACTTTCCAGCCCGGCTTTTATTGGCCAAACAGAAAATGAAGTTTCACACTGGTGGTCATATTATTGGATTTACATTTTCGCAGCACTCATCGGGTTCTCTACTACAATTGCCGAACCATCGCTTATCGCTGTGGCAATTAAAGCCAGTGAAGTTTCTGCCGGAACGGTAAGCCAGCTCGGTTTGCGCATAATTGTAGCCGTCGGTGTAGCATTTGCACTGGCTTTAGGCACCTTCAGGATAGTAACCGGAACACCCTTATATTTATATATTTTGGTAGGGTATGTTGTTGTAATTATCCAAACCATCTTCGCACCAAAAAAACTCATCGCACTGGCTTACGATTCGGGTGGCGTAACAACGTCTACCGTTACCGTACCATTGGTAGCAGCTCTCGGGCTGGGTCTTTCAAGTGCAGTGCCTGGTCGTAGCCCTGCCATTGATGGATTTGGACTTATTGCGTTTGCAAGCCTTTTTCCGATAATTACAGTACTGGGATATGCCCAGTTTATGGAATTGAAAATTAAATTGTTAAAAAAAATAAAAACAGAAGACGATGCAATTTAAACTAATTATGGCTTTTGTTAAGCCCAACATTACTGATGCTGTTGTGGATGCCATGAAGCATGCAGGAGCCACCGGTGCCACCATTGTGCCTGCACGGGGTACAGGCATTCATGAAGCAAAATCTTTTTTTGGTCTGAGTATCGAAGACCAGACTGACATTATTATTTTCCTGGTGGAGGAACATGTGGTTGAAAACCTTATGGAAGTAATACAAACAGCCGGTAAATTCGAAGAACCCGGTACCGGCATTGCCTTTGTACTGCCTGTGGATCATATTGCCGGACTTCAAAGCCAAATGAAAAAGTTCAAAAAACAGGCACGTGATAAATATTTTTAATCGGTTTTATTCGATTAACAAAGGTTAAAAAAGAGTATTTTCTCATTAATTTTGTGCGACTTAGTTCTTTAAACCTTCCCAAAAAAGTCAAAAGTTAAAAGTTAAATGAACAATTATGGTTAAAAAAAGAAGTTATCAGAGTGCCAGGGATGTGATGAAAAAAAAACTGGTTTTCATGGATGGAATGGCCACAGCAGCTGAAGGCGTCGAAAAAATGCGGGAGGAAGATGTAAAGATCCTGATTATTGAAAAGCGCCATCCGCAGGATGCCTACGGAATAGTTAATGTGCATGACTTTATAAAAGGGGTGATTATCCCGGATAAAACTTCGGAAGAAGTGAATTTATTTGAGATCATGACCAAACCAGTCATTAGCGTACCTGCCGATATGGATGTGAGATATGTAGCCAGTTTGATGATGAAGATAGGACTGCACATGGCTCCGGTAGAGGAAAACAAGGAATTCATTGGCATGGTCTCGCTTTCTGACCTGATCATAAGAAACATGCACTTTTAATCAGCGACATGTTTCATTAGGTAACCAACTTTATCCGCTTGGTTTTAATTGTTGTACTTTGTTTATCCTGCCGGAAAGCTTATCCTGGGCTAATTTTGCTGCTTGAACAGCATTATAGCAAAAAGGATGTTTCCTATATTTTCCTGAATCAGATCGTTTTTAACACTACTCTGAATTTCTCAATAAAATAAAACTTCATTTGCAATAGATCAATCATCCATTAAGAACTGTTTATAATTCTTCCTTAAGATATAGCGCTCTGCCAGTCATATTTTCACAAAGATTTGTTGCTTATCAGGGTTCTTTTCCCTTTTTTAACGACCCCTATCCACTGACTTCCTATCCTCCTACCCTATTCATTATCAAGAGAAAATATTGACAATCCGTTGAGATTTTCGTATATTGCTATCCCAATATTGAGCAACAAACAATGTTGAACTCAGTATTTACTTAACGACCTGAAACCATGAAAAAATTAGCCCTGCTTTTCACAGTATCAATTGTTATTTTTAATGTATATGCGCAAACCGGCTGGCAATGGCAAAATCCACTACCACAGGGGAACCCATTAAACTGCATCCACTTCTGTGCGCACTCCGGCTGGGCCGTAGGAGAAAATGGCACGGCTTTGCACATGAAAGATTACGGAGAACCATGGGAATTGATCGACCTCGGAACCGATGAAAACCTGAATGGTGTTTATATGCATGATGACCTGATGGCTTTTATGGTGGGCGACAATGGCCTGCTCCTGTTTGTGATGGAACACGTTGAAACCAATACCTACGAAGTAAAAAAGCTTGATAGCAATACCGACAAAGACCTGTTTTCAGTTACATCAGATATCAATGGCTGCCCATGGGTATCAGGCGATGAAGGAACAGTGCTCCGATCAAATGATTTTGGCGAAACATGGGAAAAACAGCATGTTATCTTCGGGTACGAGTTGTACCAGCTATCCAATATCGAATGTGAGGAAGCATGGGTTGTTGGAAGAGATGGGTCCGTTAAATATACGCAGGATTTTGGAAACTCCTGGAGTTACAGGTCGGTACCTACATCCCTGGATTTATTATCGGTGCATGTAGGTACATTTGAAAATATCAGGGTTGTAGGCCAGCAGGGCGGTATCTGGCATACAGCTGATAAAGGCCTGACATGGACACAGGAACATGAAGAAGCAGGCTTCGAATTATACGATGTAATTAATATAGGGCTCAATTCCGCTTACGCAGTAGGTACAGATTCTAAAATACTGGAAACCCTGAATTATGGAGATACGTGGACTGAGCCGGGAACTGATATAACATTGTATGATACACCACTGAACGATGTAACAGATCGCTGGGGAGTAAGCAACGTTTATGCAGTTGGTCACTATGGGGTGATATTAGAAAATTCAGGTGTTGAAACCGAATTTGAACTTCAAACCCAAGGACAGCTTGACTGGCTTTATTCCGTTGAATTTATGAATGATTCTGTTGGCTGGGCCGTAGGAGGCCAGTATATTGATGTTTTAAGCGGAATTACAAAAGGCATTGTATTAGGCACAACAAATGGCGGAGAAACATGGGAATTTTTAAAACAGACCTCATCACTTCTAACAAGTGTTGATTTTATTAATGAAACTGAAGGCTGGGCTGTAGGGAAGGATGGCACCGTATTGCATACAACAAGTAGTGGTGGTGCATGGGAAACACAGGACAGTCCCATCGGCGGACTGCTCACAGGCGTCAGTTTTGTAGACGAAAATAACGGATGGGTCGTAAGCCGCGATTTTTGGGGCCAGATCATCCATACCTCCAACGGAGGAAATACCTGGACAACACAGACCAATCCTTCAGGAAACCCTTTACATGGTGTATTCTTTATCAATGAGAATAAAGGCTGGGCCGTGGGGCTTGACACTACCATTATTCGCACAACGAATGGCGGACAAAGCTGGCTTACTGTAGCACCCTACCCGGTTACAGGCGCACGCTATGCCGATGTGTTTTTTATTGATGAGATGAAAGGCTGGATAGTCGGTACAAATGGCAGGATTGTACTTTCGGAGGATGGAGGCATTACCTGGCAGGAAATTGAGAGTGGCACCAATGAATCATTAGAGTCCGTTTATTTTTTGGATCAAAATAATGGTTGGGCTGCCGGCGACCACGGAACCATTCTCCGTTCGGTAGATGGTGGATACCACTGGTTCGAACAACGCAGTTGTGTTTCCGATAATTTCCTGTTATCTATTCACTTCACGGATGCTTTAAAAGGCTGGGCCGTAGGGTCGGGAGGTACCATTATCCAAACAACCAATGGTGGTTTTTCTCACGATTATGGCTCCTTCTGGGCTGAATGGATAGGGCTTCCCATATTTGACAATCAGGAAACAAAAAGCACCATAGAAGTCAATGTTTCAGACTATTTAAGAGACGAATATTATCTTACAGGAGTTGAAGTATTTATAGATTCAATCATGCATTCGAGGGTCAGTGACCTGAAGATATCCCTTACTCATAATGATGTTACGGAAACGCTCGTGTATCATGTAACCGATCAGGGTGAGAATTTCCTGTGGACTAAACTAACCGATGAGGCCACAAATATGATCACCGCTGGTACGGCTCCTTTTTCGGGTGATCATAAACCCTATCAGCCTCTGTCTGCATTCAACGGTATGGATCCAAATGGCGAATGGACTTTAACCATCTACGACAGCGAAGTTGGCCACGAAGGAACCTTGCATGCCTGGGGTATCAAACCGCTATACGAAAAGGTGATATCCATTGATGAACCGGTTGCAATCGAGATGCCTGAAGAAATTAAGTTATTGCAAAATATGCCCAATCCTTTTTCTACCACCACAAGTATCAGCTGGAGAAGTAAGGAAGGCGGCAAAACAACACTTAAAATATTCAACATCAACGGGCAGGAAATTGCAACGCTCGCAAATAAAGTAATGCCTGCAGGAGATCAAAACGTTGAGTTTGATGGTTCGCAACTCAATGCCGGCGTGTACTATTACCAATTACGAATTGGCGAATTCATGCAAACAAAAAAAATGATCATCAGATAGACAATTAACCATTAACAAAATACAGAATATATAATTCGAAAAGATATTAAACTACCCTTTATCGCTGATACTGATCAAACGATCGTAATCCAGTACTTTAAACTTTTTGCCATCCATTCGGATCAATCCGTCTTCGCTAAACTTTTTGATCATCCGAATCACAGTTTCTGGACTCATGCCCGACAATTCAGCCAGGTCTTTACGGGAAAGTGGCAGATCAAATTCAGATTGCTTAAAAATTTGTCTCGAAAGACACAATAGTATATCAGCCAATCGGCCATAAGCTTGCTTGTGGGTAAGGCAAAAGAAACGGCCATTAATCTGTGTGCTGTTTGCGCTTAAAATATCAATTACTTCCTTGGCAAACCCGGCATTTTGCTTCACCATTTGCCTGAAAGCGTTAATATCAATCAGTTTAACCCGCGAATCTACATAGGTCATAGCTGAGTATCGGAAAGTATTGTTTTCTTCTGAAAGAGATGTAAGGCCTAACAAATTGCCCTTGGGGATTATTTTTAATACCAGTGATTTTGAACCATCATCAATATACACTTTCGCCAGGCCTTCTTCCATGTACATTACATGCGATACAAAACTGCCCTGCTTGCAGATGATCTCATTCTTTTTATAATTGATCGTAACAGAGTTGGCGTCTAAAAAATCCATTTCTTTTTTACTGAGTTTTTCAAAACACCTGCAAGTGTGTGAACTGATCGTACAACTTGTTCCTTGTATAAAACTGGTTTCCATTTATTTATTCTCCTTAACGGTACAAAAATACGAATTATATCAATTATAAAACTGATTCATATCATTATTTTAACCTATACAAAGCATATATTTTTACTGCCAATACCTATTGTTTATTTATTAACAATAGCCGTAAAACTCCAATCTTTGTAGGGTATTAAATTAAGCTGTTGATACAGCATTTTTTTGAAATAATTAAAACCCAAAACAAGATGTTACGATCAAATATAATTTCAATTCCCAGACTAGTCCTGATTATCTTTTTAATAGGTATCATGATCACTGGATGTGGTAAGAAAGGCCCTATTGACCCTAATGAAAACAGCGTTGCCTCTTGTGAAGGATGCCATACAGATTATGCCCACCTGCAGACTGTATATACCCCTGACACAGCAGCACCTGCTGGTGGATGCGGTGGTGAAGCTCCCCATTACGAACCTTACGACAGGGTTTATATGGGAGGCGATGGCTATGAAGAATATAAAAATTCGGGGCACTACAGTATTGGATGTAAAGGATGCCATAACGGAATAGATAACACGGATGATAAACAACTGGCCCATTCAGGTGATTTTCTGAGACATCCTTCAGCAGAAGCCGATGATAAATGTGGTTCATGCCACCAGCAAATCGTTGATAATTTTAAAACTAGTATCCATAACGGAACCGGACAGATGAGGAAAGTTGCCATGCGAAGCGGTTTAAACGGCGCCACTGAATTTGACCAATTACCTCAACACCAGATTGAAGGTTACACTGCCAATTGCGCCACCTGCCATGGCACTTGCGGCAACTGCCACATTGTAAGACCTCCCATAGGTGGTGGTGGTCTGTCAAATGGTCATATGTTCAATAAAACTCCTGATATGGTAAGTGTATGTGTTACATGCCATACTTCTCGCGGAGGCCACGCATATCTTGGTGTTGCCCCTGGTACACAACCAGATGTGCACTTAACAAGTGTGCAATTTAAATGTGGTAATTGCCACTCAGGTGAAGAACTGCACGGTGACGGCGAACCTGTTGAACAGCGTTATGCATACTCAAAATTACCTGAATGTGAAAATTGCCATTCGGGAATTGATAATTCCAATAACTATCACTCAGTACATTACGATGATTTTAACTGCCAGGTTTGTCATTCACAGGATTATAACAATTGTGGTAGCTGTCATATACATGGCGAAGGTGCCAGAATTCCATCATACCTTGGGTATAAAATTGCATTGAACCCATTACCTGAATTAAGACCTGACTATGACTTTGCACTGATAAGACGAACACTAGCAGCGCCGGATAACTGGAAAGAGTATGGTGTAGAAAGCTATGCAAACTTTGATGTTTTTCCGACATATAACTATACAACACCACACAATTTGCTGAGGTGGACAGAAAGAACGGAAGTACAGCAAGGAAAAGCTTGCTTCTCAAGCTGTCATATCAGAAATGAAGGAGGCACTTTAATCAATAAGGAGCTATATCTGTTTGATGAAGACTTGCTTGATTGGGAAAAAAGTGCATCAAATTCTATCATTGTTGATGGCGCATTGCCGGCATCATGGTTTGAAAGCAACTAAGAAATTTTTAATAATCATTAATTAATTTAATAATAACACAAACAAAAAGAATGAAAACATTAAAATTACTACTTTATAGCTTACTGATTAGTTCGCTAGTATTTACAGCATGTAACAAAGACGATGATGACGAAACACCCATCAATGAAGCACAGGTGTTGGTAGAGTATCTTGAATCAAGCAGTTC
>JAZBOW010000322.1:0-5434 GCA_036351335.1 Bacteroidales bacterium
CGTTTTACGTTTGCGTCTGACATATTCATTAAAATTTTAGTCCACCTTCTCTGGCAGCATCACCGAGTGATTTTACCCTGCCGTGATATAAATAACCATTTCTATCGAAAACTACTTCAACTACGCCTGCAGCTTTTGCTTTTTCGGCAATTAAACTACCTACTTTTTTTGCTTGCTCAATCTTCTTAACTTTTTCATCAGCAATAGCTTTGTCGGCAGAAGAAGCAGATACGATCGTTTTACCATTTAAGTCGTCAACCAACTGAACATAAATCTGTTTGTTACTTCTATATACAGTCATTCTTGGTCTTTCAGGTGTGCCGGATATAGTTTTCCTGATCCGTTGCTTGATCCTAACTCGACGATATACTTTTTTATTTTTTATTCCCATTTTTCCGGGTTTTTAACTTCTATCTTTTGGATAAATTGTTACCTAATTATTTTTGAATTGCTGATTTACCGGCTTTCTTTCTAAGCACTTCACCTTTAAATTTAATACCTTTACCTTTGTATGGTTCAGGCGGACGAAGTGAACGGATTTTTGCAGCAACCTGTCCGATCAATTGTTTATCATAAGACTTGAGCTTCAGTAAAGGACTTTTACCCCTTTCAGTAATTGCTTCAACTTTAACTTCTTCGGGTAACTCCATATAGATATGATGTGAGAACCCTAATGACAAGTCAATTACCTGTCCTTTAACTTCTGCCCTATAACCTACTCCCACAATTTCCAAGTTAATTTCAAAACCTTCGGATACGCCCTGTACCATATTATTGATAAGTGCTCTGTATAGTCCGTGTTTTGATTTATGGTCTTTGCTTTCGGTAGCTCTTTCAAGAGCAAGCATACCATCTTCGATATTTATTTTTATAGCCGGGTCAACCAACTGTTCCAGCTCGCCCAATTTTCCTTTTACCTTCACACGATTCGAATCAGTCACACTGATATCAACTCCTTCAGGTATTGCTATGGGTAATTTTCCTATTCGTGACATTTGTTTATCTCCTGTTTAACTTACGTAACAAATTACTTCGCCACCTACATTTAATTTCCTGGCTTCTTTATCGGTAATAACACCTTGAGAAGTAGAGAGTATGGCAATACCCAAACCATTCATTACACGTGGCAATTCGTCGGCATTCACATATTTACGAAGGCCTGGAGAAGACACACGTTTCAGGCTGCTGATAGCTGCCATTTTTGTAACAGGGTGGTATTTCAAAGCTATTTTGATAATGCCCTGCATATTGTCTTCTTCAAATTTATAATTCAGAATATATCCTTTTTCAAAAAGTATTTTTGTAATATTCTTTTTTAAATTAGAGGCTGGAATTTCAACCAGACGGTGTTTCGCCGCGATGGCATTCCTGACTCTTGTTAAATAGTCTGCAATTGGATCCGTTATCATCTTAATCTTTTTTTTTAATTATCAATTACCAACTAGATTTTTTAATTCCAGGTATTAAACCTTTTAAAGCCATTTCACGGAAGTTTATCCTAGAAACTCCGAATTGCCTCATATACCCTTTTGGCCTACCTGTAAGCTGGCAACGGTTATGCAAGCGAACAGGAGAAGCATTACGTGGCAATTTCTGCAAACCTTCATAATCACCAGCTTCTTTTAACGCAGCACGCTTTTCAGCATACTTTTCCACCATTTTTTGTCTTTTACGCTCACGCGCTTTCATTGACTCTTTTGCCATGAGTTATTGTTTTTTTTGATTTTTAAACGGTAAACCGTATTGTTTTAATAGTGCAAATGCTTCCTGATCTGTTCTGGCTGTTGTTACAATTGTGATATCCATACCATTTATATTGGTTACCTTATCTAGATCAATTTCTGGAAAAATTAATTGTTCGGTAATGCCAAAGGTATAATTACCACGTCCGTCAAATCCTTTATCATTTATACCCCGGAAGTCTCGTACACGTGGCAATGCCACTGAGACCAACCTATCAAGAAATTCGTACATTTTATCACCTCGAAGTGTAACACGTACACCGATAGGGTTTCCTTTTCTGAGTTTAAAGTTAGAAACGTCGCGCTTTGAAATAGTAGGTACCGCTTTTTGACCCGTAATAGCAGTCATTTCAGCTATACCAATATCAATTAATTTTTTATCTGCGAGTGCTGCTCCTATTCCTTGGTTTACAGCTATCTTTACCAACTTAGGAACCTGCATTACTGATTTGTAATTGAATTCTTTTGTTAACGCAGGTATGATTTCCTCGTAGTATTTTTTTCTCAATCTAGGTTGCTTTTCCATTACTTAATAACCTCCCCTGATTTTTTTGAAATACGTGATACTTTTCCTGTTTTTTCATCCTTTTTCTTTCCAGCCCTTGTTGGTTTTCCTGACTTATCAATAAGCATCAGGTTAGAAATGTGTACAGGAGCTTCCTTTTTGATAATACCACCTTTAGGATTATCAGCATTGGGTTTTGTATGTTTCGACATGAGGTTCACACCTTCCACAATAGCCCTTTGTTTTTCTTTATTGACGATAAGTATACGGCCAGATTGCCCTTTGTTATTTCCGGCAATCACCATCACATTATCCCCTTTTTTTAAATGTAGCTTAGACATAACTAAATTCCTTCTATATTAAAGCACCTCAGGTGCAAGTGATACAATTTTCATATATTGTTTCTCACGCAACTCCCTGGCTACAGGGCCAAAAATACGTGTGCCAACCATTTCGCCAGTTGTATTTAAAAGCACTACTGCATTATCGTCGAATCTGATATAAGATCCGTCTTGTCTGCGTACTTCTTTTTTAGTTCTTACAACAACTGCTTTTGTAACGGCACCTTTTTTAATGTTACCGGAAGGAAGCGCGTTTTTCACCGTCACAACGATTTGATCGCCAATACTGGCATAACGTCTTTTAGTTCCGCCCAGCACCCTGATACAGAGCACCTCTTTGGCTCCGCTATTATCAGCAACTGCGAGTCTTGATTCTTGTTGTATCATGATTATTTAGCTCTTTCAATTATTTCAACTAATCTCCAATTCTTATTCTTGCTCAAGGGTCTGGTTTCAGCAATTCTAACTTTATCACCAACGTTGCACTCATTATTTTCATCATGAGCTACGAATTTATTGGTCTTTTTGATATACTTACCATAAACCGTGTGTTTGAATCTACGTTCAATTTGCACAACAATGGATTTATCCATCTTGTTGCTCACTACCAAACCGGTTCTTTCTTTTCTAAGGTTTCTCTTTTCCATTATTTTGATTCCTTACTGTTGCTTTCCTCAATTTCTCTATGTCTTAACTCTGTTCTTAACCGAGCTATCGTTTTTCTATTCTCACTGATTTGATGAGGATTTTCCAACGGTGATACAGCATGGTTTATTCTAAGTCGTACGAGGTGCTTTTTTTCTTCTTCAAGCCTCTCAATTATATCGGCTGTACTTAATTCTTTAATAACTTCCTGTTTCATCTCTTATGATTTATCTTCAGTGTAATTTCTTCTAACGACAAACTTCGTAGTAACTGGTAATTTCTGCGCTGCCAACCTTAAAGCTTCTTTTGCTACCTCTACTGGCACACCTTCCGCTTCGAATAAAATCCTACCCGGTGACACTCTGGCCACGTAATATTCAACAGCACCTTTACCTTTACCCATTCGAACCTCAGCAGGTTTTTTAGTAACCGGTTTGTCAGGAAAAATTCTGATCCAAATCTGGCCTTCACGTTTCATATAACGTGTAACAGCCTGGCGAGCAGCCTCAATCTGGCGGCCTGTAATCCATGCTTCCTGCATTGTCTTAATTCCGAATGATCCAAAAGCCAACTGGTGACCGCGCTGCGAATTACCTTTCATGCGGCCTTTTTGTTGCTTTCTATATTTTTGTTTTTTCGGTTGTAACATGCTTCATTCAAATTAAATATTGTACAATACTTTTATTTATCCTCTTCTTCTTTGTCTTCCGCCACCTTTAGGCGCTGCTTGCCTCTGAGGTTTGGCAGCACCAATTGTTGTTGGAACCAGTTCCGGTTTCCCGTAAATTTCACCTTTAAATATCCATACTTTGATACCAATACGACCATAGGTTGTATGTGCTTCTACCAATGCATAATCGATATCAGCACGTAAGGTATGCAATGGGATACGACCTTCTTTATATTGCTCAGCACGGGCCATTTCGGCTCCACCCAGCCTGCCTGAGATTAGCACTTTAATACCCTCGGCACCTAAGCGGATACTAGAAGCTATAGATGTTTTTATCGCACGACGAAATGACACTCGTCCTTCAATTTGCCTTGCAATGTTTGTGGCCACAATATGGGCATCCAATTCAGGCCTTCTAATTTCAGAGATATTGATCTGAACTTCTTTGCCGGTAAGTTTTTTAAGCTCTTCTTTCAGCTTGTCAACTTCCTGTCCACCTTTACCAATAATAATACCCGGGCGAGCAGTGTTAATAGTAACCGTTACCAGTTTAAGGGTACGCTCAATGGATATTCTGGATACACCAGCTTTTGTAAGACGCGCATTTAAATATTTCCTGATCTTGTCATCTTCAACAAGTTTTTTGGAAAAATCTTTGCCTCCATACCAGTAAGAATCCCATCCTTTGATAATTCCTAACCTGAGCCCTATTGGATTTGTTTTTTGTCCCATTCTATTAGATCTATCTTTTTAATTATTTCTTTTTCGCTGTTTCATCGCTAACAACTTCAGGCGCTTCGCTTTGAACTCTGTTACCCAGCACAAGGGTTACATGATTCGATCTTTTTCTGATCCGGTGCGCCCTACCCTGCGGTGCCGGTTGAATTCTTTTCAGCATTCTTCCGCTATCAACCATAATTTCTTTAATATATAATTGATTGTCTTCAATACGTGCACCTTCGTTTTTAACTTCCCAGTTTGCGATCGCTGATCTTAGTAATGTATATAATCTTTTAGCCGGTTCTTTAGGCGTATATTGCAGAACTCCTAATGCTTGTTCGGCATTCATACCACGCACCAGGTCAGCTACCAATCTCATTTTACGTGGAGATGTAGGCACATTATGCAGACTGGCGCTGTAGATTGTTTTACGCGCTTCTTTTCTTTTCTCGGCACTTATATGTTTTCTTGATCCCATTGTTACCGTGCTTTTTAATTTCCTTTATTCTTTTTTCCGGCATGCCCTCTAAACAAACGTGTCGGGGCAAACTCACCCAGTTTATGGCCAACCATATTTTCGGTTACATACACAGGAATAAATTTATTTCCATTGTGCACCGCGATGGTTTGTCCAACAAAATCCGGAGAAATCATTGATGCTCTTGACCAGGTTTTTACAACCGTTTTTTTATTTGACTCTACATTAGCCAGCACTTTTTTCTCCAGCTTGATGTCAATGTAAGGTCCTTTTTTTAACGAACGACTCATATACTTTTCAATTAACGTTCAATGACTATTTCTTTCTTCTTTC
>JAZBOW010000323.1:0-5679 GCA_036351335.1 Bacteroidales bacterium
ATGTGAATGATGGCGTTTAAATCGTTAACCGCTTCTTTGGTGATATTCATTAAATGTAGCTTTTATTCAAAAAAAAGTGCGGATGAAGGGACTCGAACCCCCACGCCTCGCGGCACTAGATCCTAAGTCTAGCGCGTCTACCAATTTCGCCACATCCGCATTTTTCTGTCGTTAAAACAGGGCTGCAAATATACTACTTATTTTAAATAAACAGAGGTATTGAAAAAGAGATTGTAAGCAATTTCCTGTGGCAAGATATACTATTCAACAATAGATGCAAGCGCTTTTATAATGGCTTGATGCTCAGCTTGAGTCTGCATCATTTGCTGCTTCTTCTTGCTGAATAATCGGTATATTTTCCAATCTTTCTTATTCGAACTGAAGCAGGAAGTATAATGCCATGTAAAAATACCACTCAAGGGAATGCTAAAAAAATAGATTGTCACCCATAGCCAATTCTGAATAAAAAGCATGAAAACTAGTGTCTGGATGATATTAAACAAAGGGAAAGCGACCAACGATACTACAAAAGAAAATGAGCTTTTAAATTGGGGGTCTTTTATTTTACCTGCCGCCCATTTCGAAAGTTGATACGGAAGGATGTTATTTGCCAAACCGTATATGAAGATAGGAGAAAAGAGCATGAGCCAAAATGATTTGTTGAATAGCAGCAATACATTCTTTTCCCTGATAGGTTCAGATACATCAAGTTTAATATCCTGCAATTTTAGTTTGTAATTTTTGACCTTCTCATTTAGTATTGCAATTCTCTCAGGTGCTTCATTGAGCGTTTTCTGCAAACGCTTTACAATGTGCTGTTGGAATAGCAATGCGTCTTTTCCGGTATTCTTTGATGCGGCTGCATACATGGTTCTGGCATCATTAAACAGTTCATAATAATCTTCTGTTTCAATGTCTACAATGAGGGGCTTAATGTGTGAAGAAAGCTCATCCTTAATTGCATTAATGGCAATCGCCGGATTTTTTTTATATGCCTCATAATGGTTACTCACCGGAACAGGTTTGCCGAAATTCAGTGTCAATTTGCTACGAAATGCCTGGTAATTCTCGTAATCTATCCCTACAGGGACAATATGAATATCCAAGCCGTAATTGTTGGCTTCCTCAGTTTGAAAAGCTATACGTGCGAAACCTTTTTTCAAAGGTCTTAAACGTCTTACACCTGCATGGTTGCCTTCGGGGAGAATGACCAATGTGCATTTTTCATTGGTAATGACGTCCGTGGTTTTTTGGAAAATTTCCTTATTCTTCTTGAGTAACTCATACCCATCTCGGATGCGATATATAGGCAATATTTTTAAGAAATATAGAATGGATGCGATTGTAGGTTTTTTAAAAATATCGGAACGGGCAAGAAACACGGTCCTTCTTTCAATTGTGCATAGTATAGCCAGTGCATCCATTAAGGCATTCTGGTGATTTGGAGTAAAGATCAAATGGCCTTTTTCAGGAATATTTTGAATGTTTAAAATTTCAATATTCCTGTAAAATATTTTGTTATGCCAGAAATCAACCCAAACCTTTAATAAACTATAAAAGAAAGATTTTTTTTCGATGTTCTTAATGCCCATATAATTTGAAGATTATGTGCTTGCTTTTCGTAGACCGAAATTGAAATTGGTCCAAAGACCGGCAATGCCTAGCCCGGCAAGAATATGCCAGATACCCCACCATGCTGCTATTATAGCCATACCTCCCAATTCCATTTCTGGCGGAAATATTTTAGGATTGAAGATTAGCACCAGCGCCAATCCTGAATTTTGAATGCCTGTTTCAATAGAAATGGTTTTCCGGTCTTCAAGTGGCCTTTTAAAAATTGTGCCCATCAAATAGCCCGAGCCTAGAGCCAAAGCATTGTGAAGTAAAACGATCAGAAAAACATATTCAATAGCACCTAAAAAATGATCGAAGTTGTTGGCCAGCGCCATAACGACGATAGCAACAAAGATTAATATGGAAAGCCTTTTAATATGCCTGACAATCTTTAATGTAAATACAGGAAATTTAGTATTTATGAGGATGCCTAGTATCAAAGGTATTCCAAGAAGAATAAAAACCGTCTGATACATTTGGAAAGCATCAATTTCAATTGGTCTAATAAGTGTATTTGCATTAGCCTGCGAATAGAAGTTGACAGCCATTTTGCCCCAAAAAGCGAAGTTTAAAGGAGTTAGGAAAATTGCTAATAAAGTAGCAATAGCTGTTAAACTAACGGACAAAGCCACATTGGCTTTCGCTAGGGAAGAAATAAAATTTGAAATATTTCCTCCTGGGCAAGCGGCAACTAATATCATCCCAAGTGCCATTGTGGGCGACAGAAAACGGTTTAAAGAGATTACCAGTAAAAAAGTAAGAAAAGGCAGTAAAATAAATTGAGAAAAAGCACCAATGATAGCGGACTTTGGGTGAAGCAATATTTTCTTAAAATGATCAAGCTTAATTTCGAGCGCTACTCCAAACATAATAAATGCCAGCGCAATGTTCAGCATGTGTAAGCTCTCGGGACTGAAATTTAATCGGACATGGTCAAGAGCTGCTAAAGTTTCCTGCATCTATAAAAGAATTGATAACATCATTTACTGAAAGTGGCGAATATACAAATTATGGTCAAATGTCATCATATCAATAAAATTGAATGTGTATAAATAAAGAAAATGAAGAAAAATAACATATCTGACAACGCTAAAACTTTATTTTTGCCGTTCCTATCAAGTAAAGCATTTTGTGTTTAAAAAACTATGGAGAGTTAAGATGGGCAAAAGAGTAGCTGCCATTTTGTGTTTGGGGGTATTGCTATTGCATAAAGTTGGCGTTTCGCAAGAAATGCTTGGCGTTACTTTAGGAAATTATAGTGGAGTGAGCAGTATTTTGGTAAATCCTGCCATGATAGCCAATACAAGATATTATCTCGATATAAACCTAGCTTCGGCTGACGTGTTTGTCCGCAATAATTTCGCCTACATTCCTTCTTCTGACGCGAGCATTTACAGCCTGATAAGGGATCGGGATAATTTGCCTACTTATGGCCCTAATAATGATGTGAATTTTGAACATTACGATAATAAAGACCTGAAATTCGCAACGATCAGCACCAAAGTGATGGGGCCGTCAGCAATGCTGCAACTTGGGAAACATGCTTTTGCTTTGAGCAGTTCTGCTCATGTGTTCACGTCAGCCAACCGTATTCCTTACGAAATGCCTTTATTTGGTTATTACGGTATGGATACGGCCTTTCTGCATAATATTAATTATAAAGATTATGATATAGATGCGAATACAGCAGCATGGATGGATGTGGGTCTTTCTTACGCATATACCGCTTATGAATACCTAGATCAGAAAATTACTGTTGGAGCCACTTTAAAATACATTTGGGCTTATGCAGGTGTCTATGCCGAAAGCAGTAATGCTGACTATATTGTGTTGAATGATAGCACGATGAACATCAAAAACCTGAATGCCACAACGGGTTATGCGGTTCCGGTGGATTATTCGGGGGGTGATCAATTATTTAACAATCCATTTTTTAAAGGTCATGGATTTGGGATGGATCTTGGTGTAGTTTACGTGAAAAAGAAAAAAATCGATACAGAACGATGGAATAGCTTATGTGAGCAGGAGTTTGATGACTACGTATTCCGTCTTGGGGTTTCAGTACTGGATATAGGAAACATTAGTTTTAAGGACAATGCTGAATTAAGAAGCTATGAGGATGCGCAGAAATATTGGGTGGATTACGACACGATGGGCTTTACAAGTATAAATGACCTATTCGTGGGACTAGACGATGTTTTCGATCAATCATCTCTTCAGGCAAATAAGTTTAAAATAGGCTTGCCCACTGCTGTGAGTGTTCAGGCAGATTATAACATCCACAAGAACTTTTATGCGGCTGGATACTGGATACATCCACTACGTTTAAACAGCCATACCATGAGACGTCCGGCACAGATTGCGATTGTGCCCCGTTATGAAACGAAGTACTTTGAAGTCAGCCTGCCCATTTCCGTTTACGAATACAGGTATCCCAGGGTAGGATTATCAGCACGTTTTTGGTTTTTCACAATAGGCACAGAACGGCTTGGCACCTGGCTGGGAATTTCGGATCTGAATGGTCTCGATATTTACGCCTCCATTAAATTCGGTTTTGGGAAAGGGAATTGCCGTATACGTTTTAAGAGTGCCTGTATAGATGATAATTCCGGCAGGAAAAGGAAAAGCAAGAGCAACTACAACAAGAATATTATTTTCTAATCATTTTCAATTCTTACGTCCAGCGCGTCTCGTAAGGCATTTCCTAGCAGCATAAAAGCCAATACCAGGATAATAATGGCCACACCGGGCATTATGGCCAGGTAAGCAGAATCAAGGATGATAAAACTATAATATTCCTTGATCATACTACCCCAGGATGGCATTGGTGGTTGCACACCGACACCCAGGAAACTTAAGCCGGCCTCAATGAGAATGGCCGAGGCAAAATTGGCAGCGGAAATCACGATTACAGGGCTTAAAATATTGGGCAATATGTGTTTGGCTATGATGCGGGTATTTGAAAAGCCCAGCGCGAAGCCTGCTTCCACAAACTCTTTTTCACGTATGCTGATAATCTGACCGCGTACTACACGCGCTACTTCTACCCACATGGTGAGGCCCACAGCGACAAAAACCTGCCAGAAACCCCTTCCAAGAGCGAAGGTAATAGCAATGACCAATAACAAAGTGGGAATGGACCATACTACATTGATGAACCACACGATCACATCATCTACCCGACCACGGAAGAAACCAGAAATGGCACCGAAAAAAATACCCACGATCAATGAAATGCTTACAGAAATAAAGCCGACCGACAAGCTCACCCTGGCGCCGATAACCAGGCGGCTCAACAGATCCCTTCCGAATTGATCTGTACCCAGCCAATACCTTTTTTTTATCAAATGGTCATCCTTCACGTTTTGTTGCAGGGAAGTAATGGAAGTTTCTTTTCTTTCGCCATCTATCAAATGATATATTATCTCTTTTTTATCAGCATGATAACTTTCACTTATGATCGGGTAGACTATATCAGGAAGACTGAATGCTGCCTTCGCACCGGATTGATCAGGGTCGAACAGGGTGAGATGAACCTGGTCATCCACAAAGCGAACTTCCTTTTCATACGGTATATATTGGTAGTTATCTTCAGCGCCAAATAACATTTTTGCAACCCACGAAGTATGCAGGTATGGCGAATTCTTCCTGACTTTTAACATGGCAGATGAAAAACCCGGCTTTTGAGTGCTGATCTCCAATATCTGGGAATTAGCATAAGGCGTTGTATCGGGGGTGAGCAGGTAGCCTAAAAAAGCGATTACAATGGAAAGCAAAATGATCAGTAGGGATGCAACCCCAACTTTATTTTTCAAAAAACGGTGCCATGCCAGTTTTGACAGGGAGCCGGATGCCACATATTTCTTTTTTCTGAAAAACATAGGGAACCAAAGGTATAAAAACCCTTGAATAATGGGCTTTTAAAATGATACAGTGAATTTGATTTTTTGATTTGAAAAATTGAAATTTGTTGTATATTTGCCGTCCCAAATGGTGGATGTAGCTCAGTTGGTTAGAGCACTAGATTGTGGTTCTAGGGGTCGTGGGTTCAAATCCCATCTTCCA
>JAZBOW010000324.1:0-5529 GCA_036351335.1 Bacteroidales bacterium
CTATGTTTCAAGTGGTGTTGGTGGCTGGGGTCCGCCTATCAGAACGGTAAACAGGCCGGAGATCGTTTCTATCAAATTAAAATTTACCAAATAAGATGACCATGCAACAATCGAAATGGAGGCTGGAAGGTAAAATGGCACTCATTACCGGTGGCACCAAAGGTATTGGCCTGGCCATAGCCGATGAATTTGTGGAATTAGGTGCCCAGGTTTTTATTGTAGCCCGCGATCAGCAAATGATTGATGAACAAGTTGAGAAATACCGGGCGAATGGCCATCAGGCATGGGGATGTAAGGCGGATGTGACCATCAAAGAAGACCGTATAAACTTGTTTGAAAAGATCAATACTGAGGTCGGAAAAATGGATATAGTGGTCAACAATGTGGGCATGAATATCCGCAAAAAAACCGTTACCTATTCAGAACATGAATACCAGCAGATCATCCAAACGAATATGCATGCTACATTTGATATTTGCCAGCGTTCGTACGAATTTTTGAAAAAATCGGATGCCGGTGCTTTGGTCAATGTGGTGTCAGTTGCCGGAATAACGCATATCAGAACAGGAGCTCCTTACGGAATGACAAAAGCAGCGCTGATACAACTGACCCGCAACCTGGCAGGTGAATGGGCTCCTGAAGGCGTCCGGGTGAATGCCGTTGCTCCCTGGTACACACGCACGCCACTTGTAACTAAATTGCTTGAAGACCAGGCATATTTGGACAATATAATTGAAAGAACACCCATCGGGCGCATTGCCGAACCCGAAGAAGTAGCTGCGGCTGTTGCTTTTCTTTGCATGCCGGCCGCCTCCTACATTACAGGTGAATGCCTGGTAGTTGACGGTGGTTTTCTGATCAATGGATTTTAAAATAAAAAATATGCAACAAATCAAACCAACTCAATTCCTGGCACAAATAAATGAACTTTGGTTAAATAAATGGTTCTTACTTACCAGTGGCGATTTCGATAAAAACCATTACAATACAATGACTGTGGCCTGGGGCTATTTTGGCATTATGTGGAACAAGCCAATAGCTGTGGTAGTTGTGAGGCCTACCCGATTCACTTTTGAATTTATGGAAAAGTATGAAACCTTTACATTGACGGCGTTTGATAAAAAATTTAAGAGGGACCTCAACCTACTGGGCACCAAATCGGGCCGGGATGGTGATAAAATTGCCGAAACCGGGTTAACAGTTGTTCCATCTCAGCTAGTTACAGCCCCGTCATTCAAAGAAGCCGAACTGATCATTGAGTGTAAAAAATCCTATTGGGACGATTTTAAACCCGAAAACTTCCTTGACCCGGATATAGAAAAAAAATATCCCGCAAAAGACTACCACCGGATGTATTTTGGGGAAGTACTCCACATTTTGGGGGATGCAAAATATACATCAGGCAAGTGAAAATTCGAAGTTTCGCCCACTTAGTGATGATTTTTTCATGAATTCAACCGTCTTACATTTCTCAAGAAACATCTTTTTATTCGCTGCACCATAGCCAATGGCATAATTCATTTCTTCGGGCGCTACAAATATTGTCAGCTTACCGCTTGGTTCATTTGTCAGTAAAGGACTCAACTTTTGTTTCCAAATTTCAGTCAGCACCAATTCTTTAAACGACTGGTGAAAAGGTCCGGCTACTAACTCATGGCCACTTAAAAGTCCCTCGGAGGGATGTAAACCCACACGTAGCACTTTTACTTCTGCTTCTTCAAATAAAGGTAAAATTTGTGCGCTCCACTGTATGGCTTCATCTATGCTCAATGGTGTATATTTTCCATTCGTGTACCATGAATGCATGGCGGTTCCTTTGATCACAACAGCCGGGTAAATTCTTGTATTTGCCGCTCCCAGTTCAATAATCCTTTTGGCCGTGATGATGGATTTTTCCAATGTATCACCAGGCAAACCGATCATCATCTGCAAGCCCAGTTCAAAGTCGTTTTCGAGAATCATCTTTGACGCTTCCTCTGTCTGCTTTGCCGTATGCCCTCTGAATGTTTTCGTCAGTACTTCATCATCCATAGATTGTGCGCCCAACTCAATAGTGCTTACCCTGTATTTCTTCAGCACAACCAATATTTCTTCGCTGATATAATCAGGCCGGGTAGATAAACGGATGCCTTGTACTTCGCCCTGCTTAACAAAAGGCTGAATAGTTTCGAGGTAATGTGCCTGTTCTTCAATGGGAATGCCTGTAAAACTACCTCCGAAAAAGCCAACCTCCACTATCCTGTCTGTTCTTTTAAACGACTTAAGGTGTTCTGTAATCGTCTGTTGAATATCATTTTTATCAGGTATTTTCTGGTGTCCGGAAATTTTCTCCTGGTTGCAAAATACACACTGGAACGGGCAAGCCAATTCTGGTATAAAAATAGGTATGGTATAATGTTTGAGCATAAAATTTGCTTAACAATTATTCACAAAGTTGATATAATTTTTTTAAATACTTTTGCGTTTAATATGACAATAATTTCACAGATTTTCAAATTACCCATTTCAAATTATTTTAATCTCTACTAAAATGAAGCAAATGCTTAAATTTTCATCCCGAATTACAGTGTTGATGCTTATCATGGCCATCACCATTGGAGGAGCAACAAGTTGTAAGAGTAAACGACTGGCCAAAGAGGCAGCAGCAGCAGAATATGCGGCCATGGTGGAACAGGCAAAAAAAGACCTGAATGCCATCATCAACGAAGAAACTACTTGGTCACTTGATGAGCAGGCAGCACGTGTGGCTACCATTAAAACATACAATATTGACGATCCTGAGGTGCAGGAACTCATTGAAAAAGCTGAATTAAAAATAGCAGAATTACGCGCAGAAAAGGAGCGTCTGGCTGAAGAAGAAAGGCTCAGGCTAGAGGAAGAGGCAAGGCTTAGGGCAGCACAGTCTGAATTTGCTGTCATCGACAATGCTTTCAGTGGCATCGCAAATGCAGGAAGCTATGACATGGCCAACCAGAAAATTGACGCGGCCATGCAGCAGTTTGCAAGTCCTGATGTGCCGGTATTGATCATCATCAGCCAGGCAGGCGGTTTTAATGATTACGATCGGCCGACCACCATTTCCAACTTCCTGAATTACCTGAAAGACAGAAAAGAGTATAAATACAAAGTCGAATCTGTAAAACAGGATAACCTGGGAAAAATTACTGAAATTGAATTAATTACTAAATAACGAAGGTCATGAATAAAACAGCATTTATCATATTATTTGCCATTGGATTGGGATTTACCACATCCGGTTTTGCACAGGATAACCTGAGCCCCGAACGCAAACAGGCCATTGACAGCCTAGCAATGGAAAAGGTTCGTGACCTGAGTAAATACATCGTCATAATTGGTGACAAAGATACACCCTGGAGCGAAGCCAACCGTGTAATCGACCGTGCCGAAGAACTTTTTATGACAGGTAGTGAAATTGGTGTTTCGTCGCTCGTTAGAACTGAAATTAATTATTACGATGTACGCAAGTATTTCGAAAGGCTGATGCGCCTCAATTACAACAAAGTTGAAATAAGTTGGTACAATATTGAATATGTAAGCGACCTACAACGCCAACCTGACGGAACTTATGTAGGTGTGATCACCATTTTCCAGAAGTTTAAAGGCTACGACAAAGAAGGCCGCCTGATATACCAGGACACCACCAAAAAAGATATTACCGTTTATGTAAAACGTAAAGAAACCCAAATCGGCGGTAGGCTGATTGGTTTCTGGGATGTATTGCTCGGCGATATCCGAGTGAAAGAAACGGTAAAATAAAGTATCGTTTTTTAATTCTTATTCTCTTTTTGTCGCAACAAAACAGGATCTTTGCCCCTATTAATTATGTAGGATACACCTGCATTAATTAAAATTTCAAGCTGAGATCTTGTTACTTCACTTTCTATTGGAAAAGGGATGAACCTATTGGTAATTTCAAAGTTAATATTCCAGTTTGTTTTTAAACTGTAACGGACACCATAACCAAAGAGCAAACCACCACTTAAGTTTTTTAAATTATCTTTGGCGCTTTCATCTATTACATACTCATTATGCACTGTTTGCCACGAGCCATCAGGTAATTCCTCTGCCCGCCAACTATTACCGGAACCCTCCCTATGTGAGTTTATCAGAAATTGCAGTGATATACCTGTGTTAAAAAAGAAGCTAAACTTCTTGCCAAATACCCACTCAGGATAAAAATCAAAGTGCAGATAGTTAAATTTATAGGTGAGTTGTGATGAATTCGAAGACATCTGTGAACTTGTGCGGCTCTCATAATCAAGATGATAATTGCTTAATCCTAAATTAATACCCAAAAACATTTTGTTTGTTGCCTTTGACAAGTATTTCAAGTGCACATAAAAACTGCCATGATATTCAGGAATGCTACTTTCACGTGGGGTATCATTTGAAAAGAAGAATACCGGCTTTAAATAACCCAGGTTTGCGCCTATTTCATCTTGTCCAATAGCTGTTGATTGCAATAAAATAAAAAACACAAGCCATATGTATTTACTATTTTCTTTACCGGTCAATTTTTCAAATTTTTACTAAATTAAAAAAAAGACAGACTACCATATTCAAATACTGATAATTTTGCAACCGTTTGTTCGTTTTAATGAACAGATCAAATCTATCAATATGATACAGTTACAAAAAACTCTATACAGCCTTATTTTTTTAATGGTTTGCAATGTATCGTTTGCTCAAAACAGCTCTTTTAGTGGTTTTAGTGAAGACGAAACCGTGTTGTATACCATGAATAAACAGGTAGGGCAGTTTGTGAGGCGGTTCAATATGGAAGAAGACCCGTATGGGAAACGCCTGCCCGAAAACGATAAGAAATACCGCAATAACCAACTCAGGGAAGAGATGCTTCCAATTATGTTTGACACCTACAATCCACGGACATCAGGGAAACTGAAACAATATTTTATTGACGATGTTACCGACAAAGAAAACCCGGTATACCTGAATTTTCTGGACAAAAACTGGTATGCCGAAGTATCAGCTACATTTATAGCCAATGGCGCCGAAGTAAATATCATTCTATTCCTTACACTTGAAGAAGAAAACCTGGGCTCCAAATGGATCATCAGTAATGTGTATTACAGCTATTTTCCAAATCTGTTTCCTAAAACAGCAGACAGTGTTCATCAGCAGTATTTTCTGCATCCACAGAGTCATGAGCTTGATTTTATGAACCTGCATCGTGCCCTTGATGATCCATCACACATTGAACTTTATGCCTCCAACAATTACAGGCCCGACTATCTTTCACTGTTTTTTTACCAGATGAAAAAGGGCCAGTTGAAATTTAAAGAGATCAATTCTGTGAAGTTTCATTTCTTCCAGATCGAAAACTGGTATTTTGAGCTTTCATACTTTAACAGGAATGACACCAATTCAGGTTGGTTGATCTCAAATCTTAAATTTGTAAACAACAAAGAGAAAAAAGAACTTATTAAATCATATAAACTATGCGCTATCGATCAATAGTTTTACTCTTTACATGTTTATTCTTACAGC
>JAZBOW010000325.1:0-3232 GCA_036351335.1 Bacteroidales bacterium
TCATTTATACCAATTATAAGTCCTTCCACATATGTCAGACTTTCAAGGCTGGTTAAACTTGTCAAACTATCATTGCCGAAAATGTTAAGATATCCTCCTATTGAGGTGAGATTTCCCAAACCTGTCAGAGAGCTTAGCGCATCGCTGCCTTCAATATTCAGGTTTCCCCCAATGGTAGTCAAAACATTTAGCCCATTCAGGTTGCTTATATTACTCATAGGCTCCCAAGCGCCAATAAAGACATCCCCTTCAATCTCAGTGCAACCTGGATAATCAGTTTGAAAATTATCAATCTGCTCCTGGGTAGTAAAGGTGATGCCTTCGGGCAGGCAGTGGTCTGAAACGCCTCCGTTATCAGTATGCAGAATGATCGAACTGTCGCCACAAATCCACCCATAATTTTCATCCACAAAGAAAACACTGTTAAGATCTGCAATAGTCCCGCTTTCCTGAAATTCCCAGTTATTACCCCCATCAGAAGTATGTAGGATTGTGCCACTATCTCCAACCGCCCATCCATTATTTGAATCAATAAAGGTGACATCATTTAAAGGTTGAATGGTATCACCTAACTTTTTATTCCATGTAAGTCAACCATCATTTGATGATTTAATGATTCCTTTTTCGTTGTCATCATAACCAGCAATCCAGAAATTGTTTTCATCAATAACATCTAATGATGAGGCCCACATATTTATTTCCGCACTATTCCATGAATCACCACCATCGGTGGTGTATTGAAAATTATAGCCAGCACAGTAACCAATCGATTCATTTAGAAAATACATATCGCTTAGCGTGAGCATATTATACTGCCATTCCCAGTTATTACCACCATCAGTTGTTTTGAAAAGATCACCACCTATTGTTATACCATTATCGTAATAACCATAAGCCCAACCATTCAATGAGTCAATGAAAAATATTGAGTTCAAATATTGCTGCGGTGATAAATTAATATTCTGCGGTACCCAACTTTCTAATCCCAGCCCACCATCAGTAGTATGACATATCTGTTGGCCTCCACAAACCCAACCATTGTTCGCGTCGGTAAAAAAGACCTTTTCTCCATAATCCATATACACATGCAACCAAGTCCAATCCCAATCTAATCCGCTGTTATCTGTATGCAGACCATATGCCCCTACAGTCCAACCATTGTATTGATCAATAAAGAATATGTCGTTTAAAACATGATTGTCAGGGTAATTTTGGTTTTGCTTAATCCACTGTGCTGAAAGTAAGTTTGATATCAACAAAATTGCTGTAATAATTGTAATTTTTTTCATGTTTATTGGTTTTGGGTTATTAAAATCAGGCTTATTATTCGATAACAATCTTATGTGTATAAGCTTTGTTTTCGTTCATCAATTTAACCAGGTATAAACCTTTTGAATACCCGGTGAGGTTCATCTGTTTACTTATGCGGCCATTATCGGGTTCGAGCAGGGTATTGTATACAATACGCCCATTCATATCCATAATCTGAAGCGTCACTTGTCCTGGAAAACCTTCGGCAATAATATCAAACACACCCTCATTTGGATTTGGAATTATTGAGATTTTCGCTGAAACCATAATTTCTTCAATTCCGGTGCAATCTTCAAATGTCAGGACTATCGTGTCGCGGTAAATGGCATTGCCATAATCTGTAGCTTCAGCCCAGAAAACATGTGAACCTAAACCATATCCAACTGAATCTGCTATGATCGACTGTGCACTGCTTCCACTAGACCACAGATAGTCTTTATATCCCTCACCTGCATCGAGCAACATACTTTGCTCGCTACAAAAACTCGTGTCGGCACCCAAATCAATGGTAGCATAAATGAAATTAAAGGGCACAAAAATTGAATTATTCACCGGATCATTTTATTGAATGTTAAACACGGTTGAAGTGTCTGTTTCAGGAAGTTCTGTTAAGTTCGCATTAAGCAATATCTCAACTGATGCATCTGATGCAACAGTGCCCTGTTCTGGTTCTGTTGTGAACCAGGATATTTCATCAATTCCATCGTCAACGAGATATAATGGCCCAATATTTTCGCCCTGCCACAGGTCAGTTCCATCATGTACAATGGCGGTTTGATTATCGCCGGGGCCTTCAAATGTGAGGGATACAAGTGCTGAATCTCCCACAAAAGTCATTTGATTGATGGTGCCGTATATATCTATATACCACAAGTTATTATTGTAATGATCCTCTGCCCAGGTAAATTGTTTAGGAGGCACCTTGATCTTTGTTTTGTATTTCGCCATTTCATTACCTTCCTGATCAAGCAGATAGATCTTTGTATAGACTTTCGGTTCCGCTACTATATAATAATTGCCGTTATATGCAAGCGCTGGCTCATTAGCAAATGGGCAGTTAAAGCTTTTACCGGCTGGTAAGCCATCAGGGTGATAAGCACGGATCAATCCATTATTATCGCCAATCCAGAAATAGGTGCCATCCCAACATATGCCAACGGGCTCGTTATGTATATCAAAAGTGTCAACGATCACCTGGAGCTCAGCATCATACTTGTAAAAGTAACCTCCCAATCGTTCAACCATATACAAATAGCCATCAACCCAGGTCATTCCCCTGACGTAAAATACCCCATTTTCCAATGTATCAAGCACATTTCCCTCGTTGCCCGTAGCAACAATTTCTTTAAAAAGCGTGTAGTTAATGTCTGTCTCCCCTTCATTAGTGATGTAATAAGGCCTTTGGATCAAACCAGGTTCAAATAACTTAACAGTTACTTCAGGCTCATCCAGTACAATCGATGGTGGACCTAATACCATGCCCTCCGGCGAATTTGAAATTCCGGAAACATTGTTTTGCTTATCACCTGCTTTTATAGCAAAATAGTATTCAGTACTATATTCGAGCCCTTCAACCGTAAATGTTTCAGGTGTCCCTGAAACAGCAGGTATCTTTTCATTTTCAACAACGATGGCATTTTCCCAGTTGGCATCATCAATTGGCTCAGCGTGATACCTAATTACATAATGATAAGCCGATCCTTCATTACCATCATTACCTGTTGCAGTCCAATTTAGCTGAATGGCATTTGTTGTTGTTTGTTCCGTTTGCAGATCGGTAATAGCTGCTGGAGGCGTTTCGTCAATGGTGAGATTGAAAGCGGCAATGCGTGTGCTCCAGCCCCAACCACTTGTGGTTGCCATATACTCACCCGTATACCAGAAAGTGGTGTCGTTTGAAGGATCGACAGCCATCATGGAA
>JAZBOW010000326.1:0-2014 GCA_036351335.1 Bacteroidales bacterium
CACCATTTTCGGTACAAGCGCAGGTTATATCGCAGCGCTTCGAAACGCAGGAGTAAAACCAAAAAAAGAATATGACCTTACATCTTTGAAAGCTCTGCTTTCAACCGGTTCGCCACTTTCAGTTGAGGATTTTGAGTTTATTTACAAAGAGGTGAAAGAGGATATGCAACTGGCATCCATATCCGGCGGTTCGGACCTTAACGGATGCTTTGCTCTTGGAAACCCCATGGGACCGGTTTACGCTGGTGAGTTGCAGTGCAGGGGGTTGGGCATGAAAGTTGAGGCTTTTGACGATAATGGAAAACCTGTTGTTAATCAGCAGGGGGAACTTGCATGCACCGCACCTTTTCCGTCAATGCCGATCTATTTCTGGGATGATCCGGACAACAAAAAATATCACAGCGCCTATTTTGACGTCTATCCCAATATCTGGCTACACGGAGACTTTATAGAGATCAATGACAGGGGAGGCGTAACGATGTGCGGGAGATCTGATGCCACCTTAAATCCCGGGGGTGTGCGAATAGGAACAGCCGATATTTATCGCCTGGTTGAGCAGATGGATGAGATAGAAGATTCTGTAGTAATTGGTCAAAACTGGAAAAATGATATTCGGGTAATCCTTTTTGTCAAACTGACAAAAGGATGTGAATTAACCGAGGAATTAAAGGGAAAAATAAAAAGTATGTTGCGCACCAACGCTTCACCCCGTCATGTGCCCGCAAAGATATTAAGTGTGCCTGCTGTTCCCTATACTTTAAACATGAAAAAGGTGGAACTGGCGGTAAAGAAAGTCGTGGAAAACAAACCGGTGCTCAATAAAGACGCCCTGAGCAATCCTGAAGCACTCGATTATTATGTGAATATAAAAGAAATACAGGAAGATTGATGAATACGAAAAAAGTCTGAGCGCTGGATGGCATCGTTCCAAGGCTCATATACAAGGCGTAGTGGTTTCTCAGGGATGAGACTTTATAAATAGTATGTCGAGTTCCTGAAAAACCGCACCAACGCAGTAGATAAGACTTTTTACGAGTTCATTAAAATAGCTTTGAAAAGATACTGGAGACTTGAAATGAAAAACGTTTTTGAAATTTGCCCTATTGGCTTTATCAGGAAAAAAAATGATACGGTTTTGATTGAAATTGATGTAAAATATCATGATGCTTTTTTGGGGCTTAAGCAGTTTTCCCATATAAACGTGCTGTACTGGTTTCACGAAAACGACAATCCTGAAAACAGAAACACCATGCAGGTTCATCCTTGTGGGATTAAAACAAATCCCCTGACAGGGGTGTTTGCCACACATTCCCCGCACAGACCCAATCTTATCGCCCTGTCTTTGTGTAAAATTTTATCTATTGATGGAACCACCATTAAAGTAGACAAAATTGATGCCTTTGACGGTTCTCCTGTTATTGACATAAAATCCTTTTTCCCTACAAGACTTTCAATACCGGATGTTCGAGTTCCGGACTGGGAGAGAAAAAAGGATTAAATAATGCTCACAGATCTTTCCGGCCAGATTGAAAGAATCACTTACAACAACAAAGAAAACGGCTTTACCATCGCCAGAGTCAAAGTTTACGGTCAGCAGGACCTGGTGACGATTGTCGGAAACCTCATAGCCCCCACCCCCGGTGAAATCCTTAAAATGCGCGGCGAGTGGGCCAACCATCCAAAGTTTGGCGAACAATTCAAGGTGATTGAATACCAAACCAAAGTTCCGGCAACCGTTTACGGCATTCAAAAATATCTGGGTTCCGGGCTCATCAAAGGGCTTGGTCCTGTCATGGCAAAACGGATTGTAAAAAAATTCGGAAAAAAAACGCTGGATATTATCGAAAATGAAATTAATAAGCTCGGCTATGTAGATGGTATTGGAAAAAAGCGAATTGCTATGATCAAAAATGCCTGGATCGAGCAAAAAGAAATCCGCGATGTCATGATTTTTCTCCAAGCCCACGGTGTAAGCTCAGGATATGCCACAAAGATTTTCAAAGAGTATGGGAAC
>JAZBOW010000327.1:0-6658 GCA_036351335.1 Bacteroidales bacterium
CGAGTGTGAAGCGCACTTTGGTTTGGTCGTTTTCAAAAGTTTTCACTTCAGGGTTCATGCCCAGGCGTCCGATCAGTTGTACTGAATTTCTTAAAGTTGTCATTGTAGTAAAATTTAGTTTATAAAAAATGTTTAATTAAAAGTTTCAAATTTGAGTAAGAACGAAATCTGAAGCAAAAGTATGTCGGCTGCATTGGATGATTCGGTTAATAAGCATTTACTTGCGTTTAACATTCGTTTACAAGCGTTTGAAAACGGATATGTATCAGAAAAACAATTGTATAATTTGAATGCAATTATTTTGTATCATTGCGTTTATTTGGCCGCTAAAAATAGCATGCACGATTTATTCATATACTCATTGACCGTTTTCATGGGCTTTTTCGCCATCATGAATCCAATTGCCAATACCCCCATCTTTCTCGGACTTGTACAAGGAGAAGATAAGGCAACTAAAAAAAAGATAGCCAGAACCGCCACCATTGCAGCATTCATCATTGTAACGGCATTTGTGATTGCCGGGAAATATATATTCGATTTATTTGGAATTACCATTCCCGCCTTCAAAATAACAGGAGGGATATTGATATTTTATGTGGGATTTGAAATGCTCATGTCGAAAAAGTCAAAAATACACAGTACGGGTCACCCTGAAGAAAGTAATGATGTGGCCATTTCGCCATTGGCTATTCCCATACTGGCTGGTCCGGGTACCATTGTAACTGCGATGAACAATGTGACGGATGTAAGTTTTGTACACATCGGGATTGTGATTGCCGTTTTTGCTCTGATGATCTACCTGACCTATCTGGCATTTACGTTTAGCGATGTACTTGTAAGCAAGTTAGGAACGAACGTAATTTTAGTCATTGGAAAACTCATGGGCCTCATTCTTGCCATCATCGGGGCAGGCATGGTCACAGAAGGCATCCAAATGTCTTTCAAATTTTAAATAAGAGTAACCGTCATATCCATTCAGCCAAACAACTATACATTGCAGCTAAAGGTAAAATGCTTTTCTTTGTAGGCAGTCATGCTATTTTAATAACTCTAAAATCTGGTTAACATGAACTTTACTCATAGAATACTCAAATCAGTCATTGCTTTCTGTCTGATCATTCTTATGTCAGGCTGTACCGACAACTCAAATAAAACTTCTGAATCAGAGAAAAGTATTATAAATGAAGTGACGGATAAGAAATGGACAAATGAACAAGAAGAAGTAATTGCCGCGGTAGAAAAGATATTGCTCGCTGCCGGCAATTCTAACATTGAAGTCCTGGACGAAATGACCTCCGACAACGCCGTCATTAGTTACAGTTATTTGAAAGATGGCGTTTGGTTAAATAATGAGATGACCATTTCAGAATACTTTGAAAGCATCATTGCAAACGACAAACGCAGACCCTTTTCAGAAATACCAGCGGACTACGATATCATTCTAACTGAGGGTCGCCTGGCATTGGTAAGAGCCGATGCCATACTTTCTCGATTTGGCGTTCCCTTAAACCGGGAAATTAACCATTTGACGCTTATGAAGGCAGATGAGGGCTGGAAGCTTTTAAGTATAGCGTGGACGGTGAAACGCTTACCGGAAGAAAAAAGAACATTCGATTTGGAACTTTTTGCCCATAGCTATGCCCAGGCCTGGGGTAGTAAGAGACCGGGATTTGTCGCCATGTTCTTTGAGGAAGATGGAACCCTGCAAGTAAATGATGGAGATCCGGCGAAAGGACGGGATGCCATATCCGATGTTGCACAAGGGTTCATGACCGACCTTCCGGATATGATTGTACGATTTGACAGCCTTGTTCCAAAGTCGAATGGTGCCGAATTCCACTGGACGTTAATTGCGACAAACACGGGTCCGGGCGGCACAGGGAACAAAGTAAAGGTGAGCGGATTTGAACTTTGGCAGATAGGAGAAAATGGACTTATAAAGGAATCGCGAGGCCATTTTCCATCGGAGGAATACAACCAGCAACTTATGTATGGAGTAGATGGAGATTAATTGCTACAGGTATGTTATTAAAAGCAACCCATGAAGAAGCTTAAAAAAAACATAAAGAGAATTATATTAGGAATTTCTGGTGTCATCATCCTTTTCGTAATTATCGTAATCGTTAATTTTCTGATTTTTCAGAAAATGGCAATTGTCGTTTCATCAGGGGAGCCTATTGCAAAATTTGAAGAACAAAATTCGGCCATGTTGGTTATTGATATTCAGGAAGCTACAACTGGAGAAATTTCAACAGATTCATTTTATAAGGAACATGCTGACAGTTTAATAAGAAATATCAACCGTTTAACTGAAAGTTATCAAGCTCAAAATATTCCGATTATATTCATTCGCAGTGAGATTACAAATCCCTTAATTAACCTGATAAATGATTCCTACGCAAAAGGTGGTCTTGGTACCCAGTTTGATAAACGATTGAAGACCGATGCAGGTATTGAAGTGGTTAAAAACAGAAGCGATTCTTTTATAAATACCAATCTCGATAATATTCTGAATAGAAATAGAGTGAGCGAATTATACATTTTAGGTTTGGATGCGGCGCATTGTGTAAACGCAACTACTGAAGCTGCACAGAATAGAAAATATAAGGTTCACATTATTGAAGACGCCGTGTTGGCTAAATCAGATGTGCTGAAGGACAGCATGATGAGGGTTTTCAAAGAACGAGGTGTACATGTTTTGAAAATGGATAGTCTAGTATTAATCGACTAAGAATACCCCCCCCCAATCGTCCTCATTTTTAAAGAGGATGCATAAACCCACTGACCAAATAATTTGGTAAACATCAAGCTAAAATAATTTGTAAATTGCGTTTATTTGGGTGTTACACACAATTTTGATAATGACAAGACTATTTACTATTGTATTTATAATATTTCATGTTATAGTGCATGGACAGTCATTGAAACCATTGTCAATTGCGGAACAGATTGAAGATATAACATTTATTAAAAATGAATTACAAGAATTTCATCCGGGCATTTATACCTATCAAACTGAATTTGAATTTGAAGCTCATTTTGATTCATTAATTGCCAATCTCAAACCAAATCAAACTGTTTTTCAATTCTACAATAGATTAATACCTGTAATAAATCAAATAGGTTGTGGACATACAACCGCTAAATTACCTACAAAAGAGCTAAAGCGAATTCAAAAGAATAGAAAATTCATTCCCATAGAGATTAAAATAATAAATAATAAATTTTTTATTACCAATGTCTTTGTTGAAAACAACTTCCTGGTTCCCGGAGTTGAAATTCTTTCAATTGATGGTTCTACTGCTAACGATTACATAAACTCAAATTTAAATAGGTATCCATCTGATGGAAGAATTTTATCTCGAAAATATCAAACAATGGAAAAAAACTTTTCTTTTGATTATAATCTGTTTCATTACACTTCAGATGATTGTATAGTTGAGGTTATGCACAAAGGTGAAAGAATAAGGATATGTCTTCCTGGTATTACATTTGATGATTTTATAGCTAAGTCAAAGCAGACTAATTCAGTTGACCTAGAACTTCAAATTATTGACTCTCTTTCATTAGCAATAATCACAGTTAGGAATTCCAGCTTAAAAAAGATATTTAATTCATTCCTTGAAAATAGCTTTGAAAAAATCCTATCAAAAAAAATTAACAATCTGGTAATAGATGTCAGATTTGATTCTTTTAATAGGGATTCTGACGGTGCTGAGTTGTATGCTTATCTAACCATTGAACCATTCAATTATTACAGCACACTGGAAGTTACAGAAAACTATGACGTTCCAAAGGCACTCAGATGGATAACTCATTATCCGATTGGGGAAGATAGTACAGGCAAATTTTATTGGAAAGTTCACCCTCAATTAGAATTGCAAATACCAAAGTCTAATCCTTTTCTTGGAAATGTTTATGTTTTAACCGATGGATTTACTTTTTCAGCAACAAGTGAGTTCTCTTCAATAGTAAAGAGCAATAAGAGAGGGCTAATAGTAGGGGTTGAAACAGGAGGAGGTTATTATGGAAATAATAGTGGAGGAATGTTGAGAAAAATTCTTCCAAATTCAGGTATTAAAATCTATATACCACCTATTAAATACCATATGGCAGTAAAGGATTTGGGAAATTATACAAGAGGCGTAATTCCAGATACTCTTGTTACCGAAAATATTCACGATATTGTTTTACAAAATGATGTGGTATTAAAAGCGGCACTCGAAATTATTTATACTGATAACTTGAAATTGTACAAATAAAACGATGTAATCAAAAAAACATGGTGCATTTGGCAGATAGTGCTAAATATGAAGATGGCAGCAACAAATGAGCATCTTGATAAAAAAATTGAAACTTCAAAATGCCAAACGCACCCCAATAGTTATCGTTTTAAAGAGGATGCATAAACTTTATACGCAAACGATTTCGTAAAGTACCTAGCTAAAATAATTTGTAAATTGAATATATTCTCATATTAGTGGAAATCGCATATTCAAATTAATGGAATCTATGAAAGAGATACAATTCACACCAATTGGTATGATCCATTCGCCATTTAAAGAGCCTAAAGGGACACCTATCCAGTCAATAGCTGCAAAAGGTATTGAAGGAACGGTCGAAATATTTCAAGAATTCGCCGGAGGATTAAAAGACATTGATGGATTTTCTCATATCATGTTAATATGTCACTTCCATTTGTCAAAAGAACCTTCATTAAAAGTAAAACCTTTTTTGGATGATCAAAAGCGTGGAATATTTTCTACAAGGGCGCCAAACAGACCCAATCCGATTGGAATTTCAATAGCCCAACTTATTAACGTTGAAGGAAATATACTCCGGGTTAAAGATTTGGACATCGTGGATGGTACGCCTCTTTTAGATATTAAACCATACATACCGGAATTTGATATTCGAGAAACTGCCAGTATAGGATGGCTTGAAAAAAACCTCGGTAAACTCGCAACTTTAAAAGATGATGGAAGGTTTATAAAATGAATTAAACCCTAAATGCTACCTTTGGAAAAATTGGCATCTACTTGCAACCCATCGATCGTACCCAACTCATTCAGCAAGGAGCAACCCAAGCTTTAAATTTACACTGTTCCGAACTTTTTTAATACCCTGGTATGCGAGGCAATGGCACCAAAAAATGTCTTGTGTTCTATAAAGGGCAGATTATGGTCTTTCGCTGTTTGCTTGATAATCTCAGCCATTTTTGGATAATGTACATGACTTATTTTCGGGAAAAGATGGTGAACAATTTGAAAATTGAGTCCCCCGAAAAGATAATTCACCGCCCGGTTTTTCACAGCAAAATTGGCCGTGGTATGCATTTGTAATTCAGCCCAGGGCATATTGATCTTTCCATCGGCTCGGGGCTCCGGATATTCGGTATCTTCGATGATATGGGCCAGCATAAAAATGATCGCCAGGGTAAACCCCTCAACGAAATGGGCCATCACAAAACCAAAAATAATCCAGTACCAGGGCAGGTTGATCACTAAAAGTGGAATGACCAGATATAATGTATAGTAGAGGGCTTTGTAGAAGAACAGGCGGAAAATTTCTTTTTTCGGAAAGGTTTTCCGGTAATGGCCTCCCAACTGATGTTGGAAAAATTTTACATAGTCCTTTTTAAAAACCCACGAAAGGGTTGTCAGGCAGTAAAGAAAGAAAGCATAAATATGCTGGTACCGATGAATCTTCCATAATTCCTGTGTGGGCTCCATCCGCAGTATGGGTACCTGGTGGATGTCTTCGTCGTGATGGGGAATATTTGTATAGGTATGATGAACGATGTTATGACTGATACCCCACACATAATCATTGGCACCCACAAGATTAAACAGCAAACCGAATGTTTTGTTGATGGCAGGATTTTTACTGTAAGAACCATGCAGGGCATCGTGTGCAATATTCATTCCGATTAGCGCCGCAAAAAAGCCGTGCATAATGGCGAGTACCAGCATGCCCCAGGGACTGATCAAGTTAGAAAGGATCAAAAAATAGGTAGCCATCCATCCACTCAGAATCAATATGGTTTTAATGACCATTTCCGAATTGGCAAACTTGGAAATATTCCTGGTTTGAAAAAACTGGTCCACCCGCTCTTTTACATCCTTCTGAAAGCCATTGTTTGTTACCTTTTTAAAGCTGACTTTCTTTAAGATTCTATCTTTTTCGGGATTCTCGGCAATTACATCAAAGGATCTCATAGGCTTACTATTTTGGCCTAAGAGGGATTAAGCAGGATATGAAGGGTCAAAAAAACTCCCGGGCAGTGATTCTGTTGGCAAAGGTACCATTAAAATTAGCCCTGAATCTTAAAATATCTTAATTGATAGGCAATTTGGGGAACTAAAATAAAAACAGATCAATTTTATGTATTCAAAAAATCAGAACTTTGTAGCTTAAATTACACACCATGAAAATCATTTGGAAAGCATTTTTATTATTGTTGATTGTAGCATGTACAAACGATAAAATTAAAACGGCGTCATCGGCAAAAAGCAATACGACCGAAAAGACGGAAGAAATTCCGGACCTGTCAGGCATCCCGGAATTCGACATCGATTTCCCGAAAAGCGATTATAAAATTACAACCACACAAAACACAGTTGAGCAGGCTGGTGGTGCTATTGTTACCAATTGGATA
>JAZBOW010000328.1:0-2949 GCA_036351335.1 Bacteroidales bacterium
AATGGGAGAGAAATTCAGCAAACGCGGCCCACTTTTAGCAACACCCATAATAATCCGTCCTGACTGACTGTCAAGTGTGGATGCCAGGTAACGAAGGGTTTCATCCTCTTCTGCAGTTACAATATTTTCTTCCAACATATACTCGGTTTCCTTTACCGGATCGTAAGCTGATGTTTTGCCCATATTCACACTCCAGAAGGTACGCTGTGTATTGTTCAGCATATCGTTGATGGTGTTGAAAGGCGGGTCAGCTTTGGGATAAGCAGGTGTGTAGGACCATGAATTACCGCCATCAACAATAGTTTTCCCCAGTCCCAATGCGAGGTTTACAATGCCGTCATTAGGATCGGCATGACCGAAAGCATAATAATTATGCGACCTGCCTACACCTGATAATTCAGGATAAAATCTTGTTCCATATTTTTTTCCGATCACTTCCTGGATGATAACAGCCATTTTCTCATCCTCAGTATTATGTGGTGTGGCTTTCATATAATCTTTGGCCGATCTGAAAAAGGTGGTGGCATATACGAACTTGATGGCTTCCACCAGTTTATTGAAACGTGTATTTATATCAGGTTGGTTATTCGGTGTCATTTTGGTGCCATAAATTCCAGCAAAAGGCTCGTGCATGGCATCCTCCAGCATACTTGACGATCTGACTGCCAATGGCGTGGTGACCTGTGATATCAGTGCCCTGAGGTCGCCAAGGATTTCAAAGGGCAAGTCCGCTTTTTGAAAGGCATGTGCGATGCGATCGTCAGGTTCATCGGAATAGGCAATTTGGGCAAGCTTGTTCCTTTTTATAAAGGCATCAAAAACATCTGTCCTGATGATGGTCATGGCCGGAATACCAACTTCAATACCGGCGAATTGCCCTTTATTTAAATCATTTAGAATGATGTGGTTGATACTGGCCAAACCATGCGCCTTTCCGCCTATAGCACCCGAACCGATATATGTTAGTTTATGCTCTGTATTTAAAAATTTGCTTCGATTGAATGGTAGCAATTCATTTTCAAAATTATTCATCATCAGATTCGATTTGTTAAACCCATCCCCTATCTTTACATGCCTGTGATACCCTGTTCACTGAAATTACATAGGCCGCATCACGCATACTTAAATTGTTCGATTTGGCAAAATTACTCACGGAAATGAAAGCACTTGTCATCTTAAGATCAAGTTTGCTGAGCACTTCGTCTTTTTCCCAATAATAGTTCATGTTGCTTTGCACTTGCTCGAAATAGCTGCAAGTAACGCCCCCGGCATTGGCCAGAAAATCTGGAATAGTATAGATGTCTTTTTTATCGAGAATTTTAGCTGCTTCGGGCGAAGTAGGCCCGTTGGCTGCCTCTGCAATCACCTTAACTCTTTTATGAATATCTTTTACATTATCTCCTGTAATCTGATTTTCTATCGCAGCGGGAATGAGGATGTCAACCTCCTGCTTCATCCAATCTTCACCGGGGATCATCTTATAACCCATTTTAACAGCTTTCGATATATTGATACCGCCAAATGAATCCGTTACCGACCTCAGTTCATCCAGGTTAATACCTTCGGGTTTGCAAACGGCGTAGCTGTCCTGCTCATCCTGTACCCACGAGGAAACACAGGTCACTGTGCCTCCCATTTGCTGGTATAACTCGATGGCATATTGCGATACATTGCCAAAACCCTGAATGCTGGCTGTAGTATCAGACGGGTCCATATCCAGCTCTTTTAAGGCTTCACGAAGGCTTATGATCACACCGTAACCTGTAGCTTCTGCCCTACCCAGCGAACCTCCCATACCTACGGGCTTACCCGTAATAACGCCGGGTTGTCGTGAGCCACTAATGACTTCGTATTCATCCAACATCCATAGCATGTGCTGGGCATTGGTCATCACTTCAGGTGCAGGAATATCGATATGAGGGCCAATATTTTTATATACCTGCCGCACCCATCCCCGGCATAATCGTTCTTGTTCGCATGCACTCAGGTTATGCGGGTCGCATATGACACCACCCTTGCCCCCACCCAGCGGTAAATCTACCACGGCTGTTTTCCAGGTCATCCACATGGCCAACGCCCTGACAGTATCTATTGTTTCGTGCGGGTGAAAACGTATGCCGCCTTTTGCCGGGCCACGTGCGTTGTTATGCATCACACGGTAACCCTGAAAAATTTTCACCTTGCCATCATCCATCCTGACAGGTATGCTGAAGTGGTATTCTCTAGCCGGAATGCGAAGAAAATCGCGGGTAGCCTGATCCAGGTCAAGCAGATCGGCAGCACGGTCGAAAAGCTTTTGTGCGTCTGTAAATGCATTGTAGGAAGTGTCACTCATATCTCACAGTATTTTGGGTCTAGCTTATTTTTATTGGCGTCAATTCACTAATATTTCGTTAGCGCTCCATCGAACAGTAAAATTAAATAAATAAATCGGGGTTTACCAAGACAATAGATGTAAAAACAGGAGGAGAAATAATTGACTTGTTTTTTGTTTATTTTTTTTTCTTTTTATTAAACATTTTTACACTTCATTTGTTTTATGCTAAACAAATCTTAACACATGAAATTTATTTTAATCAATTCGACTAAACAGTCCTTTATAACTCTTTTTATCTTGATAGTAGTGACTCAAACAGTTCAGGCCAAAGAAACTATTTATCTTTCAGAAATACCCGACCCACAGAATAAGATCGCGGTGGTAACCAACAGATCAGTGTTAAATCTAAATAATGATTCCATCATTTTCAGGTCGAGTCTGGATTTGGAGGGCCATGCAAGTTATCTTACAGCCTCTTATACTGAGAGTGAATGGCACTATGCCCGCAATAACTCACTTGAAGGTTTGTTAAACCAAGATTTCAAACATGAAAACTGGGTAATATTTGTGCATGGCGATGGTAAAGACCTGAAAAGTGCCATCAAACGTGCTAAAGAAATTGAGGAATTACA
>JAZBOW010000329.1:0-12093 GCA_036351335.1 Bacteroidales bacterium
AAAAAAATTGAAGATATAAAGATCGTTGTGAATGGTGCGGGCGCATCATCAATTTCATGTACGCGGCTGTATGTGCATTTGGGTGCTAAACCTGAAAATATTATCATGCTCGACAGTAGAGGTGTATTGCACAAGGACCGCACTGACCTTAATGAAATTAAAAAGGAATTTGTCTCTGATACCAAGGCACGTACATTAAAAGAAGCTGTTAAAGGTGCCGACATGTTTTTAGGGCTTTCTGTAGGAGGCGTAATGAAAAAAGATATGTTGTTGTCGATGGCAGATAATCCGATCGTTTTTGCACTGGCAAATCCGAATCCCGAAATTTCCTACAACGAAGCAATGGAAACCCGTGATGATGTTGTTATGGCGACCGGACGTTCCGATTATCCGAACCAGATCAATAATGTGCTTGGTTTTCCTTTTATTTTCAGAGGTGCACTCGATGTAAGGGCTACTGAAATTAATGACGAGATGAAGCTTGCCGCTTCAGTAGCACTCGCTAAACTGGCCAAAGAGCCAGTTCCTGAAGAAGTAAATATAGCTTTCAAGGTACAAAACCTATGCTTCGGAAGGGAATATATCATTCCAAAACCTACTGACCCGCGTTTGATTGAAACCGTAGCCCCGGCAGTTGCCAAAGCGGCTATGGAATCGGGTGTTGCCCAGAAAAAAATTGAAAACTGGAGTGCCTACCGAGAAGAATTAAGAAAACGCCTCGGTTTAAGTAATCCTTTAATGCGTCAGATGAGGGCAGCTTGTAAACGAGATCCAAAGCGGATTGTTTTAACGGATGCACAAAACTATAAGATGCTGAAAGCAGCTGAAATTGTGATGAACGAAAAATTAGCATACCCTGTTTTGTTGGGTGATAAAAAAGTCATCACAAAAATTATCAAGGAAAATGACCTTGAACTAAATGGTGTCGAGATAATTGATAATAAAAGTGCTGGGGAAAAGAAAAGAAGGCAGAAGTTTGCCCATTTGCTGTTTGAAAAACAAAAGCGGGATGGAATGACATTGAATGCTGCACTGGATGAAATGCAACACCGGAATTATTTTGGACCCATGTTGGTCGAAACAGGTTATGCCGATTCCGTTCTGTCAGGTTTAACAAGAAATTATCCTGATTCAATCCGGCCTTCGTTGCAAGTGATCGGCCGACGTGATGAGTTCGGTGTGGTAAGTGGGATGTATATTATAAATACAAAAGAAGGTCCCTTGTTCCTAAGTGATTGTACGGTAAATAAAGAACCTACTGCTGAAGAACTTGTGGCAATAACCATTCAGACAGTTGAAGAAGTAAAGAGATTTAAAATTGAACCACGGGTGGCTTTATTGTCCTATTCAAATTTTGGATCTGTAAAGGGTGAGCTTGCAAGCAAACTAAAAAAAGCTGTAGAAATCCTGCACAGGGATTATCCTGACCTCATTGTTGATGGAGAAATGCAGGCATCCATGGCATTGAATCCTGAATTGCTGAAAGAAAATTTCCCGTTTACAAAACTTAAAGGAAAGCAAGCCAATGTGCTGATATTTCCAAATTTAGCATCTGCCAATATTGTACATAAAGTATTGAAAGAGCTTACCGAATTTGAAGTAATAGGGCCTGTTTTAAATGGTATGAAAAAGCCTGTTCAGGTACTCACCATGGGAAGTGCCGTTAACGATATTGTTAACATGATCATGGTATCAGTAATGGATGCGCATAAAGTGAATATTTAAAAGAGTAGATCTTATTATAAGCAAATTATATAACGTTTATATAATCATATAAATATCAGCCTCAAAGCTTTACTTTGGGGCTGTTTTTGTTTATATTGCAACTTATTTTAAATATACCGGCATGTCAAAAACCCGAAAGATACTCCTGGCCATTATCGTGCTGGCTGTTTTCATTTATATAGCGCTGCCCTATTATGCAAAGCAAGCTTTGGTGCATCAGATGCCGGGTATTGAAGATGCCAAAATTTTCAATAATAGGATTGTAAGGGCGGGCGATTTTATACCATGGGAGCTGAATGAGAAGTATAATTCTGCCAAAATTGCCGACTCGACATACGAGAAAATGATGTTTTATGAACCTGTCGCTTATTTGATCATTCAGGATCAGAAAATTGTATATGAAGAATATTGGGATGGGTACAATGAAGATTCCCTGTCAAATTCCTTTAGTATGGCCAAAGGCATTGTATCACTTCTAATAGGTGCTGCTTTAGATGACGGTTATATTGAAAGCCTTGATCAGGAAGTGGGTGAGTTTATAGAAGCTTACAACGGGGGAGGCAAAGAAGAAATTACCATCAGAGATGTATTAACGATGAGTTCAGGTCTGGATTGGGATGAAGCTTACGCAAGCCTCTTTTCACCCACCACGGAATCTTATTATGGCAATGATCTGGAACAATTGGTGAAAGGCCTGGAAATGATGGAAAAACCGGGTGTACGTTATTATTACAGAAGTATTGATACGGAGTTGCTGGCCATGATCGTAGAATCAGCCACAGGAAGAAACATCAGCGACTATTGCTCGCAGAAATTCTGGAAATTCATGGGTGCCAAACACGATGCACTTTGGAGCCTTGATAAAAAAGAAGGCATGGAAAAGGCATTTTGTTGCTTTCATTCTAACGCACGGGATTTTGCCCGCTGGGGACAACTTATTTTAAATAATGGTACATGGAATGGCAGGCAACTGATTTCTGAAACCTATATAAAGGAGGCTATAATGCCGGCCTATTACCTGGTTGATGATGAAGGCAGGCATGTAGATTATTATGGATACCAGTGGTGGCTGATTGATTATAATGGGTATAAGATGCCTTATATGAGAGGCATCCTTGGTCAATATGTATTCGTTATTCCTGAAAAGAATGCTGTGGTTGTGCGCCTGGGACATAAACGCAGCGATGTTTTAATAGGTCCGAACAGGAAAGACATTTATGTATACCTCGAAGCTGCATTTCAGATATTGGAATAGCTTTCTTGTTATAAAAAAGAAACTATTAAAGTTAAGAAACGTTTAAAGTAAAATAGCAGCCAACACATGTTATTTATTAAATATTACTAAATTTGTGCTGGTGAAACGAGCTGTAAAACCTAAGAAAAAACATTGGAAAATGGAAAAAATCACTGTTATTGGTGCTGGTAATGTTGGCGCTACCTGTGCGAATGTAATCGCACATAAAGATCTTGCTAAGGAAGTTGTTATTGTAGATATAAAGGAAGGTATTGCCGAAGGAAAAGCATTGGACATTTGGCAGACAGCAGCCATCAACCACTTCAATACCAGGGTTACCGGGTCAACGAACGACTATTTAAAAACGAAAGGTTCGGGTGTCATAGTAATTACCTCAGGTTTACCAAGAAAACCAGGCATGTCACGTGATGATCTCATCCAAACCAATGCAAAAATTGTAAAGGAAGTTACTGAAAAAGCTGTAAAATATTCACCACATGCCATCATTATTGTAGTAAGTAATCCACTTGACGTGATGACTTATGCGGCATACCTGGCGTCGAATAAGCCCTCGAACAAAGTTTTTGGAATGGCCGGAACGCTGGACACAGGACGTTATCGTGCATTTATTGCCGACGCGTTGAATGTATCGCCAGTGGATATCCATGCCATGCTAATGGGCGGACACGGTGATACGATGGTGCCATTACCACGGTACACTTCCATTAATGGTATTCCTATAACCCAGTTGTTAGGAAAAGAGGAACTGGATAAAATTGTGGAGCGTACCAAAAAGGGAGGTGGTGAGTTGGTAAATTTAATGGGTACTTCGGCATGGTTTGCGCCGGGTGCTGCAGCAGCCCAAATGGTGGAAGCCATTGTGGATGACCAGAAAAAAGTAATCCCTGTATGTGCTTACCTAAATGGCGAGTACGGATTAAAAGACGTCTATCTTGGTGTGCCGGTTAAACTGGGCAAAGGAGGCGTTGAGGAAATAATTGAAGTAGACCTGAATAAAGACGAAAAAAAATTACTTACTACATCTGCTGAATCAGTTAAAGATGTGATGCGGGTGCTGGATAAAATGAAATTATTTTAAAAGTTAGCCTAATTCATTAATGGTTGCGATTCTTGTTTAGGCTTTATAGCGCCCTCCGGGGCGCTTTTTTTGTATCTTTATCTGGCATAATATAAATTGTAGAATTTTATGAAGAAACTTGTTGTGCTCACCGGGGCGGGTATCAGTGCCGAAAGTGGTATCAGCACATTTCGCGACAGCGATGGCCTTTGGGAAAACCACCGCATTGAAGATGTGGCATCACCCATTGGCTGGGAGCGTGACCCGGAAACAGTGATGAAATTTTATAACCTCCGCAGAAAACAGCTGTTTGAAGTACATCCCAATGAAGGTCATAAAGCTTTGGCAAAACTTCAAGATCATTTTGATGTACAAATTATCACTCAAAATATTGATGACCTGCATGAAAGAGCTGGATCATCAAATGTATTACACTTGCATGGCGAATTAAAGAAAGTAAGAAGTACAGTACACCCCGAGTTGATCTATACCATGGATCATTGGGAGCTGAAAATGGGTGATGTTTGTGAAAAAGGCCATCAATTGCGTCCGCATATTGTCTGGTTTGGCGAGGCGGTCCCCATGATAGGTATAGCTGCCGAGATAGCGGAACAGGCTGATATTTTTATGGTGGTGGGTACTTCAATGGCTGTTTATCCAGCGGCTGGCCTTATAGGCTTTGTAAAACAGTATATTCCCAAATATTACATTGATCCGAAAGCATTCCAAATGCCTGGTATCGCTAATTTAAAAACCGTTAATGAGAAAGCAGGTAGCGGTATTCCCCGCCTGGCAAAGGAATTATTAAAAATGAATTGATGGGGGCAAGCAGCTTAATGCCATCAAATCTATTTCTTCACCTTCTTAACGGGCATCTTTTTAAATAAAACACCCATTTTTCCATCTATGCCATCTTTAGTAGCTTCTTCATGACCCAATCTGCCTGAGGCAACACCCTGCCAAACGATCTGTTTTTTGGAATGATCCAGCAAGTCAATTACCAGGGTTCCTACCTCATAATCATTGGCATAAATAGTATATGGATAAGGCGTTACTCCGTATCCTACAACGCCCACTCCTGCACCTCCTGAGCCGACGCCTACACCAACACCTACCGAACCATAACCTGTATAGCCAGCATAATGATCAGCATATGCGGCATAGTTGGTTTCTTCCTGCACAATTGCAAAAACAGAAACTTGCAAATCAGCATCAGTTTTCTGGTATGCATAGCCCCGGGCCTCTAATTCGTTCTTAATGGCCATTAATATGTATTCCTTGCTCTGCGGACTTACCACTTTATCATTTTGCGGGTCCCAGTTGAGCAACCCAAATGTTTTGTAAGTGTCAAAATCAACATTAGGGTCGTATTCTGCGGCATATTTCCATGGATTGCAGGAATAAAGCGTTAAAAATATCAGTGATATTATAATAGTTCTCATGTGATTGTTTTTAAATAAGTGGCAATATGTTTTGTATTATTTCAATTCGATAGTGGGAAAATTGGCTAAGATCTTAGCCACATTCTTAGGTAATTGCTGGTCACGTTTATCCAGATCAGTTTGTACTTCCTTGGAGCCAATTCCCTGCCAGATCAGTTTTTTATCAGCAGCATTGAATATGTCAATAATCAAGGTGCCTTCCTGGTAGTTGTTTTCAGTTACTGTTGTAGTTGAAAATCCCGGTCCGTATCCATAACCGTAACCAAAACCAGAATAACCCCATCCGCCACCATAACCAGCCCAACCACCATAATGATCGGTATAAGCTGTGTAACTGGTTTTGTTATCCAGTGTTATAAAAATGGAAATGACGAGGTCGCTCCCTTCTTTTTGAAATTTATAACCCTTAGCAGACATCTCGGTTTTTATAGCATTCAGAATGGTTCCTTTGTCGTAATCATTAATTTGATAGCCATGTTTATAGTCCCATGGATATAAGCTAAAAGTTTTAAATTGACTAAAATCAACGGTTTTGTCAGAATCAGTATAAACTTTTAGCGAGCTACATGAAGCCAGAAATAGTAGAAAGATAAAAATTAATAGAATATTTTTCATGAAACGGTATTTCGAACAAAATTTAAAAGTGAAGAAAACAAAAATAATATTATTTACGTAGCAATAGTTTTATTTTTGCATCTACTAGAGAAATAGATGAACACAATGAAAAAAATTTGGTTTGTAATAATGTTGGGTGTTGTTTTATATGCCGTTAGCGCATGTAAAAAGGAAGAAGATAACAGCGAACAGGCAGCTATCGACAAGGCACTTATTGAAGCATATATTTCTGATAACCAGCTTAACGCGCAATCAACCGCGAGTGGTTTGTATTATGTAATCCGCGAATCTGGAAACGATGAGCACCCAACGGTATACTCAACCGTAACGGTAGCTTACAAGGGTTATCTTCTCAATGGCGATGTTTTTGATGAAAGTCTGGCTTATACAGAGCGTCTCAGTTTGCTTATCCAGGGCTGGCGAGAAGGTATCCCGCTTATTGGTAAAGGAGGTAAAATTAAACTGATGGTACCTTCGGCTTTAGGATACGGCGGTGAACAAGCTGGCAATATCCCAGCCAACTCAGTATTAATTTTTGATATTACCCTGTATAATTTTACCAATTAGATTTTTAGTAATTTAGGGCATCGATTTTAAATACATGTTCTCATGTCGCCTGAACACACTTACCTGCTAGATAAAGCAAGAAAATACTGTTCTTACCAGGAGCGCTGCCTTGCTGATGTAAAAGCCAAATTAAATGAATGGAAGGCTGCTGAAAAAACGGTTGAAAAAATTATTCAAACCCTCGAAAAAGAAGATTTTATTAATGAAGAACGCTATGCCATTGCATTTGCACTTGGAAAATTAAGAAATAATAAGTGGGGGCGGAATAAGATTTTTTATGCGATGACCCAAAAACAAATTCCGGAAATCTATATTCAAATGGGTTTGAATGAAATTGACGAAGAAGAGTACATCCGCATTCTTAAATCTGTAATAAAATCAAAAAGAATCGACGAGAAAGACACATTTAAAAGAAACAATAAACTTGTCAAATACGCTGTTCAAAAAGGATTTCAGGCAAATTTTGCCTGGAAAGTAATACGAGGTGAAATTTAGTCACTGAACAAATAAAGTGTAATTTTGCATTTCAACCTGTAACAACCACATATCGTATGTATTCAACAGAAGGAATGAAAGAAATGTCTAAGAGGCTTGCTGCCTTGAGGAGGTATCTTTGACATTGATGGAAAGATAAACCAGATTAAAGAAAAAGAACTCGTTACGCAGGCACCCGATTTTTGGAACGACCCCAAAGCAGCCGAGGAAATCCTCAAAGAAATTCAAGCGATCAAACGCTGGACAAATCAGTACGATGAAGCTATTGAAGCTTTAAACGATCTGGAAGTATTGGCAGATTTTTTTGAGGATGGCGAATCGAGCCAGGAAGAGCTAGATAAACAATTCAAAGTGCTTGAAAAAAGAATTGACGATCTCGAATTCCTTCAGATGTTAAGCGCTCCCGAAGACAAGTTTAATGCCATTTTAAAAATCAATCCTGGTGCCGGAGGTACTGAAAGTCAGGATTGGGCGGAGATGCTCATGCGTATGTACATCAGGTATGGTGAGCTGAATAATTTTAAAGTACGTGAACTAGATTACCAGGAAGCCGATGTGGCAGGCATTAAATCAGTATCACTCGAGTTTGAGGGTGAATTCGCCTTTGGCTATTTGAAAGCCGAAAATGGCGTGCATCGCCTGGTGAGGCTTTCACCATTTGATTCGGGTAACCGCAGGCACACTTCATTTGCTTCCGTATACGTATATCCCGTAGTAGACGAATCGATTGAAATTGTGATCAACCCATCCGATATTACCTGGGATACCTTCAGGGCCAGCGGGCCGGGCGGACAAAATGTGAACAAGGTGGAAACCGCGGTGCGCCTGCGCCACGAACCTTCCGGTTTGATTGTCGAATGCCAGGAAACCCGTTCACAGGGACAGAATCGTGAAAAAGCCATTCAGATGCTTCGCTCACAATTGTACGAAATTGAGATACGAAAAAAGCGGGAGGCAATGGAAAAAATTGAAGGCAATAAAAAGAAGATTGAGTGGGGTTCTCAAATTCGCTCCTATGTGATGCACCCTTACAAGCAAGTAAAAGATTTAAGAACAGGTTATGAAACCTCCAATGTGCAGGCGGTGATGGACGGCGACCTGAATGAGTTCATCAAACAATACCTGATGGAATTTGGCGGTACCATCTGATCACCTTTTTAGGGGAAAATGAGGAATTTTATCCCCATGACGAACAAAAATAAGGCGACCACCATCCTGAACCATTTTTGGGGAATTTTGTCAACCACTTTTTTGGCCAGGGCTGTACCGGCAAATGATGCTGGAATAAATACCAGGAATCCCCATAAATATAGATCGTCCAACTTTACTCCATTAATAAGATAAGTTGTAATACGGGTGCTGTCTATTAAAAAAGCAATGGCTCCTGTGGTAGCTATGAAAACAGCTTTTGGCAGATTGAACGTGGAAAGAAACAGCGTACGGATAGCACCGCCCACCCCAAATATACCGGCAAAGAATCCGGAAATTCCGCCACCAATAATGGCTGTCATATTTTTCTTGGGTACCTTAAAGCCAGGTTTGAATAGCAGAAAAATCACATAGGTCAGCATAAAACCACCTAAAATTCTTAACAGACTTTCGGGTGACGCTGAAAAAACGATTGTGGCTCCGATGTAGCTTGTAATAATACCGGTAATGCCAAATGTCAGCACCAGTTTCCATTCGAATCCCTTCCTGAAAAGGATCATTTTCCAAACGTCACCTGAAAAATGGATTACGCCTACTACCAGCAATGTTTCAGGTAAAGGAAGGTAAAAGAGAAGAATTGGAATTAATATGGTAGATGTGCCAAACCCGGTAATGGTGCCTATGCCACTGGCAAGAATTGTTAGCAGGGCGATATAAACTATTTCCATATGGTTTAATTTATTGAATTATTCAACCGAACCAATAATAATATAAAAACCGATGCCTAGAAATATGTTTGAGATACCCGCATTGGGTTCTTTAAAATTTGCATTGGAAATGTGTCGGTAGCCTATTTCAAAAGTAAAACTACAATAATTTTCTGCTGCCACAAAATAGCGGCGATACATAAGGATGATGTTATCGGAAAAGATAAACCCAGTTGCCTGTCTGCAATTACAATAGTTTATATAATGCGGGCCTGCGGCAATAACGCCTGTAATAACATCGTATTTGCTTAAAGCAAAATTCAAATTCAACCGAACATTCAAACCATATTCATAGGCAATACTATCTGGAACATAAACAATTCCACCATGCGGATAAAAACTAAGTGAAACATTAAAATTGTTTTTTGCCTGGTGCAAAGGCAGCTCAAAAATTCCGCCTATGAGCAGGGGGTTGTAGGTAATATCTTCATTTATAATATGAGGTGATCCTAATTCAATAAGCGCCCCGGCTGATTTCTTATTGATCAACATGGGCTCATATTTTTGGCAAAATGAATATTCAACCATTAAAATCAGACATGCCAGAAATATTTTCCGCCTCACCTTAATTTATAGATTTAAAATAACGATCATAAATTTAACCTTCTTTTTATACTTTAAAAGTATTTTTTGTCTTATCACCGCATTAAATTTAACCCAAATCGTACAATTTACCATTTGAAGATTCTTAATGAATTGTAAGTAGCATCAATACAGATAGATAAACAATATTTTAGATTAGTTCCAAATAAAATATCTGAGTAATAAATATGATGTGAATTTCGTAATTTTATTGAAAAGTTCTTAAAGCCAACTAATTATGAAAAAGACACTTGTTCAATTCCTATTTTTATTATCCATTGCTTTGGTAGTTTTCAGTTGTAAAAAGTCAGATGACGATACCAGTGCCGGCTGGACGGATGAAGATAAAGCATCCTATCAACAAGTGATCAGTGTGCAGGATCAAATAGGTGATCAACTAGATAATTGGTTGCAGAGTATGGATTCTCTGGACGCACTCAACCAGGCATACGAGGCATTCATAAGCAATGAAAATGTAAGTTCAGCAACCATAAACAGCCAGGGTATTGCTGTTCAATATGCCAATGGCGTTCGGGGAGGAATTTTTCTTCGATACAAGGATGACAGTGGCGAAGTGGGAGAAAAGTCATTGTTGGAAAACATAGCGGTCGGACCCGTTGAAGGTCTTAAGTCATTGGTAAACCAGCGGAAGATGATTTTAATTAATCCCCATTATTTTGAGCGAAGCTATTATACCGATCAGGTAAAGAGTATCGATGAAAGTAACTTGGCCAAAGTCGGGATGGAATTATCCACGTTTTATAAAAATGAAGAAGCTACGGTGGATCGATTTACAGAATTGTCCGGTTATGGTATTATCCATATTTATTCTCACGGCTGGGCGTGGCCAAAGCAGGAAAATATTACCGATGTCTATCTACTAACTGGTGAAACAGCAAACGAAACAACATCAGCTAAATACTGGGAGGAGCTTAAAATGGGAAATATTCCCGTAATGAAGGTAGCAGGGCCCAATAAATACCTGGTATCTCCACAGTTTATTGCTGATCACAACGATTTTAGTAAGGATACAGTTTTATTCTACGGAGGATTTTGTTATAGTTTTCTGGGCAATTGGCCGGATATTATTGATGAATTCGCAGATGGCGCCTACACCGGATACGACTGGTCGGTTTATACCCATAAAAATGCCAACTGGTGTGTCAATTCATTGTTTAATTTATCGGACACCACAGCCGATCAACCCATTACTTTAAATGACTGGTTTAATGATACGGAAGTACCCAAATCGTACTGGAATGAAAGAGACAGCCGCACGGTACACATTCATTATGCTGGTGATGGAAATTTGAAATTATGGGATGATGTTTCCGTCAGGTTAATACCTCTGTCTTCTGACGGTGCTCCTGTTAGCGTGCCGGGTGAGGTCGGAACTGCGTATCCTTTCAGGTGTGAAGTAAGTTCAAACAATAGCGATATAGAGTATATTTGGGATATTGGCGACGGGAGTTCTCCGGTTTCTGCAAGCAACGAAGTAAATATTACCTGGAGTGAAGAAGGAAATTATCAACTTTCGGTGACAGCAAAGAATAATAATTCAGGTGTGGATATTGGGACAGCATCTCTCAATGTGACAATAGGAGAAGCAGAAATCGGAATCGTAGCATTTATGAAGACGTGCGATCATGCAACTGTATCATTCGATAAAGGAAGCACCCTTGAAAACTATCCTTATGCCGATATTAACTGGTCGGTTGACGACATCAGCTGGAATGGCCTCAGTTTTACAGGTACTACTCCCATTTATAATGGTGGATTTAACTCAATTGAGGGAACGTTAAGTGGAGATGGGCAGAAAATCAGCTTTACAGTTCATAAAGAAAGCACAGACATAAGCTATGAAAGGGATATAGTAGTAACGATGACAGTAACAGATTACCCCTTGGAGACTTTTGTGCCACCCGGAACTTTTGGAGGCTATGCACATTATCAGGTCGTCCCTCCTGGAGATGTTAGCTACGTAACTGCTTTTGAAGCTGAAATTACGCAGGGCGGAAATACTAATTATTTATCATTGTCTGACTTTGACTGGACGAAAATCGACTACCTTAAGACTGAGTTTCATGTAAATCAGAAGACCTCATCTAGGGTTAAACTTATGAATCATTAATTTTGAAATTAGGTTTAATAAAATTTGTAAAGACTTGGAATTAATACAAATCAGCTTTATTTCAAGAATAAACGGTGATTAAATGAAAAGTTCCTCACTAACGGGTATTCCCAATAGTGCCATTTTATTTTAAAAGAGTGGGTACACGTTACAAACGAGCACAAATAGGATTCTTAACAGATGTAAAGTGCTTTAGTCGTTGCTATTTCTTCAATTCAAACATATAAGCAAAAGTCAGGCTGATATTCATAGTTTTGGTTGCTTTATACCCATTGTCTTTCGCGTTTTGTTTTTGCTCTCTGTTTTCA
>JAZBOW010000330.1:0-5272 GCA_036351335.1 Bacteroidales bacterium
CATTGAAGAATTCCAGGGAAACTCGCTAATACAGCAGGAACCTGATGCATCCAGTTTCCCAAGTGGTGGCATCAGGAATACATTTGAGGCCAGGGGCTATACCGCATGGGATCCTACATCGCCGGCATTTATTGTGGAGAACACTTTGTGTATTCCTTCCATTTTTGTTTCCTATACAGGTGAATCATTGGATTACAAAACACCATTGCTACGTTCCATGAAAGCGTTGGATGACATTGCCGTCGAAGTGGTTAAATATTTTAACAAAAATGTAAGAAAAGTTTATCCGACGCTGGGATGGGAACAAGAATATTTCCTTGTTGATTCAGCACTTCACACCGCAAGACCTGACCTGATGCTTACAGGCAAAACAGTTTTTGGTCATTCTTCCGCAAAAGATCAACAATTATCTGATCACTATTTTGGCACCATTCATGACAGGGCGCTTGCTTTTATGCAGGAACTTGAAATTGAGTCACATAAGCTTGGAATCCCTTTAAAAACACGACATAACGAGGTGGCACCCAGTCAGTTTGAATGTGCCCCGGTTTTCGAGGAGGCTAACATTGCTGTGGATCACAACCAGCTTTTGATGCACCTGCTTGACAAGGTAGCCCGCAAACATCATTTCAAAGTGCTTTTGCACGAAAAACCATATGCAGGTGTGAATGGTTCTGGTAAGCATAATAACTGGTCGCTGGCAACCGACACGGGTATCAACCTCTTGTCGCCCGGGAAAAATGCCAAAGATAATTTCAGGTTTATCACTATCCTTGTCAACATTTTAAAAGCAGTACATGAGCATGAAGAATTGATCAGGGCCAGTATCGCATCCGCAGGAAATGATCTCAGGTTAGGCGCCAACGAAGCGCCTCCGGCTATCATCTCTGTATTTATTGGTGATCAACTTACCCGAACTTTACACGAAATTGAAAAAATGCCTTCCATGGGTGAACTGAACAACGACCATCACATGGAAGTTTCGATGAATATTCCAAAGATCCCCGAAATACTTTTTGATAATACTGATAGAAACCGCACATCACCCTTCGCTTTTACTGGAAACAAATTCGAGTTTAGGGCAGTTGGCTCTAGTGCTAATACAGCCAAACCCATGTTCGTGCTGAACACCATCATGGCTGACCAGTTAAGGGTATTCAAAGCTGATGTAGATAAACTGATTGATGGTGGTATGGAAAAAGACGATGCCATATTCGATGTGGTGAAAAGGTATATTAAAGAATCAAAGAAGATCAGGTTTGAAGGTAATTCATATGGTGATGAATGGATGAAGGAGGCAAAAAAAAGAGGGCTTTCCAACCATACATCCACACCTGAAGCACTAAAAGCGTTTGTTTCTAAAAAAACAATTGACCTCTTCGATAGAAACCAGGTAATGAGCAAGAAAGAACTTGAATCTCGCTATGAACTCAAACTGGAAAAATACATTAAGAAAGTACAAATAGAAGCCCGTGTGATGGGAGATTTGGCCATTAACCATATTTTACCAACAGCCATTCTTTATCAGAATCGTTTAATTGAAAACACTCGTGGATTGAAGGAGGTACTTGATTCCAAAACTTTTGTTAAGCTTTCAAAAAACCAGTTGAACGCTATTAAATATATTTCAGAACATATTTCAGCGATTAAAGAACAGGTAGAAACCATGATCGAAGCCCGTAAGAATGCCAATATTATTGAAGATCAATATGATAAGGCGGTTGCATACAGGGATACAGTTATGATCTATTTTGACGGGATACGTTACCATGTTGACAAGCTGGAATTTTTGGTTGACGATGAATTATGGCCATTACCCAAATACCGTGAATTGCTTTTTATGAGATAAGGGGGTAAAAAGCTTGACCGTTTTCCCATATATGTAAAGGTGTTCTTAATTGAATACTAAAATTTGACGGAAATAGGGAAAATTGATACTTTGATTGCGAAAAATGAGCTATGCTTTTCATGTATCTTCTTTGATCGTAACTGCCACATGTTACTTTTATCCATATACCATAAACCTTACACTCAATAACCACAAATAACAGGCTTGTTCATGCAATTCATTTATCATATTAACGGTTACATAAATTATAATATTTGAAGTTAAGGACTATTTCTTAATTTTGAGCTGATTAAATTTATAGCCATGCGATCTGCAAAAATTTACGTACTAAGTCTCATCATACTGATTTTAGGAAACGCTGTTTCTTATGGACAGTATATTGTAAAGAAAGCTTCTGGAAATAGCACCAATACTTCACTCGATGGTTTTTATTATGCCATTCCACAAACGGTTTTAAAGATTGACCTGGTTATTGAAAAGATTGAACAAATTCCTGGACCCCTTGCGAATTATGCTGAAGATTATCTGGGCGTTACTGATTATATAGGTACAAATAGTCAGTCAGCAAAGCTTTTACATGCAGCTATTACACCCCTTTACGAAGCAGACCCGGAACAATATTATTATGTTCAATTTCCGGTGGAAAGGTCTAAAGATGAAAAAGCAAGCAGTTTTCAATTAACTGAAATGGGGACACTGCTTGGTTTTGGCGATACGGGAAATATCAGTCAGGAAACACAAGAAACTACAATAGACCAAACCTTTATTCTGCTCGAAGGCGATAAAGACTTTTCTTATTATGCTGATTACAACCGTAAAAAGAAAATTGATACAGTAGTCAGGAAAATTTCAATAGACACGGTCACCATCAACAGGTTTTTATTTAAAACAAGTTGGGTTGATAAAAGTGACAAAGAAAAAGCCAATGAAGCAGCACAATATATTTTGGAATTACGTGAAGCCAGATTTCATCTTATCTCGGGTTACCAGGAAGTGAACTACGGTGAAAGCATGAAATATATGAACAACCAGTTGAAAGAACTAGAAAATAAATACTTAGAGTTATTTCTTGGAAAAGAAGTAAAAACAACTGATATCCAGACAGTATATTACGTTCCTAAAAAAGAAAATTCAGGAGATATTATTTACAACGTTCCTGATGGAAACCATATAAAAATTCAATGGGATATGATATACACAACTGCACAACTTCCCGAAAAACCATTAGAAAAAATTGACAATATTTATTACAGGATACCTCAATCTGCAAGCTTTAAAATAACCCAGAGCAACAATACATATTTCAATTCAATCATAGCCGTTAGCCAATTTGGCATGATTGTAACAGCACCTCTCAACCGAAGCAAATTATATTTTGATCCACAAACCGGAAATTTAAAAAACATTATCAGGGAATAAAAAAAGATTAGAAACATGGAATTTTTTGAAAGACAATTTTATCATAATACGGTTACCGATTGGGCTATTTCACTGTTGATTATTATTGGCGCTGTAATAGTCACCAAACTATTGGTTTGGTTTATTAAAAATATTGTAAAAAAGCTATCGGCTAAAAGCAAAACCAAAATTGATGACCTGATAGTGGATATGCTTGAGGAGCCGCTCATATACATAATCGCTTTAGGTGGTGTTTGGTTTGCTGTTAATCGACTTACTTTTACCGACCAGGTTTCCTCTTATCTTGAACACGGCTTCTGGTTTGTAGTAATTTTGGTGGTAACGTGGTTCATCGCCAGATTATTGGAAGCACTCATTGACGAATACCTGACACCCATTGTAAAGAATAGTGAAAGCGACATTGACGATCAGTTGTTACCCGTGGCAAGAAAAGTTATCAAATATGCCATTTGGATACTGGGAGTTATTATCGCACTGAACAATGCAGGCTTTAATGTAGCCGCCGTACTGGCCGGATTAGGTATTGGAGGTTTGGCCCTCGCGATGGCTGCAAAAGATACCGTAGCCAATTTTTTCGGTGGTTTTACCATTTTTACCGACAAGCCCTTTGTTTTAGGCGACCGTATCAAGGTTGCCGGATATGATGGTATTGTGCAGGAAGTGGGCCTCAGAAGCACACGCATAAAAACATTGGCTGGCACCATTTTAACGGTTCCGAATATGAAGTTTACCGACAATATTGTTGAAAATGTGTCGCTGGAGCCTTCCAGAAAGGTAACTTTAAATTTAGGACTCACCTATGATACACCGGAGGACAAAATTCAACTGGCCATTGACATACTAAAAGACATAATTGCACATACAGAAGGTACTGAAGAAAATGTGCCAGTAGGTTTCAATTCATTCGGTGATTTTTCTCTGGGTATCATTTTTATTTATTACATCAAAAAAGAAGCAGATATTTTGCAAGTTCAAACGGGTGTAAATATGCAGATACTGAAACGTTTTAACGAAAATAAACTGGAATTCGCATTTCCTACTCAATCTATCCTGGCACAGATAAGCAAGTAATAATTAGAATGTATTGACCGTTTTCCTTAAGGCCACCAGTTTCCCTAAAAGTGGCTCTAGCAACGCTAAATTCAACATATTGGCACCATCCGATTTTGCTTCGACAGGGCTGGGGTGTGTTTCGAGAAAAATACCATCGGCGCCTACGGCAATACCCGCTTTGGCAATGGTTTCGATCATCTCAGGATTCCCACCGGTTACTCCCGAACTTTGATTCGGTTGCTGCAATGAATGCGTCACATCAACAATAACAGGGAATCCGAATTGTTGCATTTCCGGTACGTTTCTGTAATCAACCACCAAGTCATTATAACCGAACATACTGCCTCTTTCGGTCAGTAGTATTTTTTTATTGCCAGTCGACAGCACCTTGTCAATCGCGAACTTCATTGATGCACCCGACAAGAATTGTCCCTTTTTTATATTGACCACTTTACCCGTTTTTCCGGCAGCTAACAGCAAATCTGTTTGTCGGCATAAAAAGGCGGGTATCTGCATAATATCCACAAATTCAGCAGCCATTTTAGCTTCTTCTGGCGAATGAATATCTGTTACAACAGGGATATTTAACGATTCTTTAATCTTTCTTAAAATAAGCAAAGCTTCTTTGTCACCGATGCCCGTAAAAGAATCCAGTTTCGACCGATTAGCTTTTCGATAAGAGGCTTTAAAAATAAAAGGTATTCTGAGTTTATCAGTCACTTTTTTAATCTCCTCAGCAATTTGAAAAGTGATCTTTTCACTTTCAACAACGCAAGGTCCGGCCAGTAATAAAAAGTTACCCGATTTGTAATATTGTAATCCTGGAATGTCAACCATAAGGATGGATTTTTTCATCTGTTCAAAATTTTTAGTTTTCTGAAATTGAAGAAACTAAAAATTTCTTCCCATTCAGGAACTCCCGATGAATTTTAATCATTTTCAGTGTTTATC
>JAZBOW010000331.1:0-18485 GCA_036351335.1 Bacteroidales bacterium
ACCATATTCGGTACCTTTGAAGTTGAATTTAAATATTGAAAACCAGGGATTGAAGAAGAGGTAAAATTTCTCGACACGTGTTTTAAATGCTTTGGCAGCAATAAAATGGCCAAATTCGTGAACGACGACAAGTATTGATAAGCTTAAAATAAGCTGTAAGATCTTAATTAATATTTCCATAGTGTTTTATCAAATGGCATTGATGAATTCCTTTGCTTTTATTCGAACAACCCTGTCAGTTTCCACATAATCATTTAGATCAGGTTTTTGGATAAAGGATGACTTAAGCATGCAGTTTTCGATTATTTGTGGGATATCTAAAAAACCAATTTGATTTTTCAGAAAAGCCTCTACCGCCACTTCGTTAGCTGCGTTTAATGTACACGGCATATTGCCTCCTTTTTCCATTGCCTCAAAAGCGAGTGCAAGATTACGAAAATTTTCCATATTAGGTTTTTCGAAATCCAGCCGGTTGAATTGCAGCAGATCGAGCGACTTTAAAGAGTTGTTAAGTCGGTTAGGATAGCTTAAAGCAAACTGGATAGGCAATCGCATGTCGGGCAATCCCAACTGCGCTTTTACCGATGAATCGGTGAAATACACCAGCGAATGCACAATCGACTGTGGGTGTATAATCACTTCAATTTGAGCTGGTTTAAGGTCGAATAGCCATTTGGCTTCAATGGCTTCGAGACCTTTGTTCATCAACGTGGCCGAGTCAACTGTTACTTTATCGCCCATGTTCCAATTCGGATGGAGCAATGCCTCTTTGGCCGTTGCTGTTTCCAATTGCCCTTTTGAATAGCCCCGGAATGGGCCTCCTGATGCGGTCAGCATAATTTTTTCGATAGGGTTATCAAACTCGCCCATGAGACATTGAAAAATGGCCGAATGTTCAGAATCAACGGGAATGATAGGGGTTTTTGTTTCCAGCGCCAAACGCGAAACGATCTCCCCCGCGATCACCAGGCTTTCCTTGTTGGCCAGGGCCAGTGTTTTATGATTTTTTAACGAAGCCAGGGTCGGTTTCAGGCCTTCAAACCCCACGATGGCCATCACCACCAGGTCTATGGTATCCATCTCAAGCACCTGGCTAATGGCCTCCATACCTGCATACACATGAACATCAAGCGGTATCAAAGCTTCACTAACTTCTTGGTAATGCTTTTCATTGCCAATCACTACCGTGTTGGGCTTGAATTCAATAGCCTGACGGATCAGCAACTTATAATTGTTGTAAGCCGTTAACACTTCAACATCGAACAGATCGCTGTGCTCTTTGATCACAGTCAGCGCTTGTGTTCCAATGGATCCGGTGGAGCCAAGTATGGCGATTCGTTTCTTCAAAACGTTTAATTAAAAATGATGTATTCTTCAGGGTTGACAGGCGTTCCGTTGTACCACAATTCGAAATGAAGATGGGGGCCCGTGCTAAGTTCGCCGGAACTTCCGGCAATACCTATCGGGTCGCCGGCATACACATGGTCACCTTCCTTTTTCAATAAAACAGAATTGTGTTTGTAAATGGAGATTAGGTTATGTGGGTGCTGGATGGCCAGCGCATAACCCGTTTCCAACGTCCACCCACCATAAATGACGGTGCCGTCGAGTGTGGCTTTTATGGCTTCGTTATGGGAGGTAACGATATCAATGCCATAGTGTTTTTCAGCAGCATTGAATTTTGATGTAATGATGCCGTTTATGGGTGGGAAAAAACTAAAACTTCTGATGGAAAATACATCTGAACCTCCCTGGTTTTCCTGTTCACTAAAATATTGCCCATACATCAACTGGTATTGGAATTCGGCCCGTAACAAACTGTCTTCTACTGATTTTTTGTACCCTGCCGTGTCAATTTGTACATCCAATACTTCCGGCTCCTCCAGACTGTCGTTTGGTATGTTGTCTTCAAGCACATTTTTAATATTCTGGATATACATATCTTTTCGCTGGATATCGTATAGCAGGGAATCGGCCATTAAATTCAATTCGACGATCCGGTTTCTTTCATTTACATCGGGATAACCTGGAATATACTCTCTGATGCCCGTATTGGCAATAATAAAAAAGGTAATAAATATCATTACAATGGAAACGCTCACGAGGAAAATCAAAATATTAAGCGTGGTAAGGCGCATGGTAAAACGCTCTTCAAAAGTTTGATCGTCAAAAATCACCAACCGGAACCTGTTGGTTATTTTTCTGTACCAGTTTTCTTTTTTTTTGCGTTTGGCCATGTGGCTGGCATTTTAAAATTCAAATTTACAAAGGATAGCCATATAAGCCATTGCCCGGATATGCTATTTCTTAATTTTTAACAGGCTCATAATTTCGTAGGTCGTAAAAAGCAGGTAATACACGAAAAAGGTGATGGTAAATGAAATGGCATCATTTCTATACAAATATACATACACACTGATGATTGCGATATATAAAAAGAGCTTGCCGAAATTGAACAGCATATATGTATTGATAAACCGGTTGGGTTTGTTTTGAATAGCCTGTGAGAGTTTGCCAAGAAGTAAAAAATTAATGGCATACATAAAGGCAATTATATAGAGATAAACGGCTGTTATTTTTACTGCGGGCAAGCCGTAATAAATAGCCACACTCATCAATAAAATGATTAGGGTGTATACGGTAAGCCCCCTGGCGAATTTGATAAATAATTGATTCATTGTTTTTTATTAAACAGGTCTCTTAAGCCTAAAATAAGTGCGGCTACCACACCTAATATAGTAAGTGCCAATGTAAACACCGGGAATTGCCATTCCAGCCATTTATCCAATGCCCTGCCGCCGAATGCGCTCCCCACAATAATCACTACCATTTGTATGGCCAGCGTGGAGTATTTGGCATAAAACTTTAACGGGCTATCCTTTTGGTCTTTCTCCACCTGTAGAAGTGATCTTTAGCTGTTTTTCCGTTTTTTCAGTAAGGGCTGTCATCTGGCATGAGCCTGAAAAAATAGCACCGGGCTCAATAGAGATTTTCTTAGTCATGATATCTCCCGCAAGTTTTGAAGAGGCACGCAGGGTAGTAAGTTCGCCTACATCAAGTTTGGCTTGTACATTTCCAGAAATATCAGCGTTTAAGCATTGAATTTGTCCTTCTACACTGCCCGTTTCGCCCACTACAATTTTTCCTTTTGCTTTAACGGTTCCTACAACGGCACCCTCAATCCTGAAATCGCCATCCGATTCAATATCGCCTTTAATTTTAGTGCCAACAGCAATGATGTTCCGCGCCTGGTTTTCTACGTTTCCGTTTTTCACTTTTTTCAAGATTTTAAAATTTATAATGTTCTTTTATTTTATGCTTTTTAAATAATATTCGTTAAAATAAAGCAGGTATCCTTCCACATCTTTTTCTTTATAGAAAACAGGATAATTACCAATCGATATTGTAACTACATCATAGTCATCTGGGTTCAGCCCCGAAAATACATACTCATCATTCACAAGCGCCACGTAAAACCGGTCGGCTTCCTCCTTGTTTTCAAAATTTCCAATAGATACAATGGTTCTTTTACCGTCTAGCATCAGGCTTTTGATACGCACGTTGAGCAGATCAAATGATTTCTTCTTAAAGTCGGATAAACGTATTTTAAGGGGATCGACTTCAACATTCTCAGAATTTACAATGATCATGGCCAGGTGCATGGCAAATTTATCGAAACTGTATATATCAGGTATTGCTTTTATTGTGTCGGCCGCACCTTCTTCGTCAGTGACGATGGGCTCTCCTAGGCCAAAGTCCCTGCTGAGCATATGAAGTATAGATTGTGCCATGGGAGCTACCGAACTATTCGGATACGTTTCCATTAATTGATTTAATGAAGCGTATAGCGTATCGGGCACATCCACTTTGCCCAAAGAAACAGCCCTCAAATACATAAACTTTGGTGCCAAAGCGGTATCATCGGGAAAATCCCTGATCCCTTCGTCGGCATAATTGATTACCCGGAAATATTGCTCCCGCGTGAAGGCTTTATATGTTTTTTCATATACTTCTAATGCTTTGTTTTTTTCCTCGCTTAGCTTGATGTAATAATCAGGATCAGAAATTACTTTTGCATAGTCGCTTTCAGGGTAGCTACTCATGATCAGGCTTTTATAATAGTTAGCCTTTTCTCGGTCCTGTTTATCATCGTATATTTTGTACAGTGCATACCACGATTCCAACCTGTAAGGGTTATCCGGGTATATTTCCTGGAAGGTCAGGTAAGTTTCAAGTGCGTTCGTTGTGTCTCTAAGGTCTTCCAGGTAAAGAAATCCCAACTTTTTATAAGAGGTCATGATCTGTTCGTTCGCCAACTGTTTCTGCTCATCCGTAAACGGGATGTCTGCCAGGTAATACTCCCTGCTTTCAGGGTTTGAAGCTGGTGTTGCTGCTATTGAATCGTTGGTGTCAAGATCATCTTCAACTGTTAAGTCATCCCCATAATCCTGCATCACCAACCTCCGGTCGCTCAAGCGCCAATTATCTTCCAGTTTCCGATTGCCCCATTTTTTAATGAACTCGGAATAACCATAGCTCATAGCGGCTGTGTTGTAAAAGTACCATTTACCTGTTTGGAGGTTAGGGTTTCGGCTTTTCTGGCCCACATCCACAAACTGGATACCTCCTGCTTCATCACCATAGAGTTCTTCCCTCTCTTTTTCGGCTTGTTTTTGCAGAATGATGCGATCGATAATGGCATAAAGGACTGTTGTATCGAGGGATGAGAGATAGAGCAGGCTGTCCTGATCGGTGATGGTGGATGACAACTGGACCATCTCTGTCAGCACGGTCGCTTTATTTTTGATGGATTCGTAATCGGGGTATTCTTCTGGTAAGAAGCTTACGGCCGTATCGTAATAGACTTCTGCCAATTGGTATTTATCTTTTTCAAAGTAAATGTCTGCCAACTTCAAAGAGGATTCTGTTCGTTGGAAATTGTCAATTGTACTGCTGCTTACTGATTTGGTCAGGTATTCAATTGCCAGGTCTTCTTTGCCATCTTTTAAGGCTACATCAGCAAGAGCATAATAAATCTGGTCGAGGAAGTCCCTGTTTTTGTAATCTTTGGCCATTTTTTGCAGCACTTTATTGATCTCCCTGCTGTCGCCACTTCCTTCGTCGTAACACTGTGCCAGGTTCATTTTGGCTTCAAAGGCCATTCGGTATTCCGGATTTCGTTTGATCACTTTGTTGTAATACATTGTAGCCGTTTCAAGGTCGCCTTCCATTTGGTTGATCTGCCCCAGGATAAAATTAACACGTGTTACTATATCTCTGTCATTGCCCACTTCCAGCCCCCTTTCAAGGTATGCATATGCCGCATTGTAATTTTCCTGGGCGAGATAAAAATCAGCAATCACAAAAGGCATTTCATTTTCTACATCCTGCGGAAAATTGTCTCCGTCTTTTTTGCTTTGCAAGTAATTAATAGCTGCTTCGGCTTTTTCAAACCGTTCGGTTTCGATATGGGTTTTTACCAGCCATAAATAACCTTCGTACTGGATAGGGCTGTTAGTATATTCTTTTGACACATAATCGAAAACACGCCGGGCGCTGGTGTAATCCTGTTTATAAAAATGGGCTTTCCCCATCATCAGGTAGCTTTCTTTCACCCACTTTACATACTCCTTGCCACCAAAATACATGGAGTGGCGTTGGATGCCAATAGATGATTTTTTAATGGAGCGATCCATCTGAGCATTCAGCGAAGATGCCTCTTGCAGTGTGCCATAATTGTACACCCTTAAGATGTCATTATAATTATTATTGACGCTTTCCTCCAAGGTTTCGGCGCCTTCATAAAGGCTGTTTTTACCATTCCAAAACACATTATAATGGCAGGTAACATTGTGGTAAGCGCGTCTTGTCCAGGTGTTCTTTTTGGTAGAACAGGAGGAAATGATCATAAGACTGGCTGCTGCTGCCAAAAGCAGGAATTTTATCTTAAAACGAATAGGCTTCAAATGTTTTTATCTTTATAACTTAAAATCCTGAAAATTATTACGTAATCCATGCTTTGCGCATGCAAAAATAAGCAGACTTTAATGAAAATACATAGAAAGCTCAAATAATATGGTGTTTATTCGGGCTTAAGATGGTTGAATAGGCCTATACTAGAGTCTTCCAGCAGGTCGATCACAAGCTCGAATCCCTGATCGCCTCCGTAATATGGATCAGGCACATAACTGTAGTCAAATGCCGATGAAAAATCTGTCATGAGAAATAATTTTTCTTCGTCTTCCTTATTTCGGGCCATTTGTCGCAAATCGTGCATATTATCATGATCCATGGCGATGATGATGTCGAAATGGTCGAAATCAGTTGCAGGATCAAATTTTCGTGATAATGAAGTAAGATTATAACCGCGCTTTGAAGCATGCCTTCTCATGCGGGCATCGGCAGGTTCTCCCTGGTGGTAACCGGACGTGCCGGCAGAATCGATTTCAAAAATATCTCCGAGGTCTTTCTTTTCAATATAACCTCTGAAAATGGCTTCGGCGCTGGGTGAACGGCAAATATTGCCCAAACAGACAAAAAGGACTTTTATTTTCATACACTCAATTGATAAATAATCAGAATACTGTTTTGAATTTCAAAATTAAAATAAATCTGTTAAGCCCACTGATTAGTCTTTAGCTCTCAGCTGGTTGAGAAAACAGTTTAACTTTTCCAATCCGCTGCGTCCACCATCGACTTTACGGGGCCTTAACGGTATTTAATTTTATTCCTGTGATAGGATACCACCACTCAAACGCAGCAATTCGGTCTGGCTGTCGATTAGATCATAAATGGCATTGAGTTTACGTGAAGAGGCATTCAGGAAAATCAGTTGTACATCCCTGAAATTAAATGAATTGATGGTTCCGTTTTTATATTTTTCAGACGCAATTTCCAAGTTTAATTTGGCGCTTTCGAGGTTCACATCGGCAACTTCCAGCAGTTGTTTCCGAATGCTGAAAAGTTCATATTGGTTGACAAGTAAATTAGCAAGGGTTTGCTCGAGTTGTAAAATTTCCAGCGTGCCAATTTGTTCATTGATCTTTGCGGTTTGGATTTCCCTCCTCGCATTACCGCCATTAAACAAATTAAAGCTTAAAGTAAAATTACCATAATAGTCGTAAAGATACGTGTTGGCTTCATTCTTCTCCCAATCATACCACCCCTGCGTAAAATCGGCGCCAGCACGCATGGATAGAGATGGCCACAAATCGCTTTTAGCAATACCGATATTCTTTTTCAATATCTCCTGGTTTACATATTGGTTTTTGAGGTTGGTGTTGTTATCCAGCATTTTTTTCATCAATTCATTCAGATCATAATGCCTGGTATTTACCATAAAACTGTCCACCAGCATAAATTGCACCTCCGGAGGTTCACCAAGCAACAGGTTCAGCCTGAGAAAGGCATTTTTCTCATTTAACTCCTGCAGCAGGTAGTTGGTGGAATCGCTGTAAAAAGAGTTTTTAGCCTGCAGCACTTCGAAAGTAACAGACGTTCCGATGTCTTTCCGCAACATTTCATAATCATATCGGTCACCCGAAAGGTCTTTCACTCCTTTGAGCACTTTCAAACGCTCCTGTTCAAGCAAGGCATAGTAATATCCCAGAATAATGGCCTGCAGGGTATTTTCAACCACAATGGTTGAAAAACCAAGCGAATATTGTTCCAGTAAATCCAGCTTTTGCTTGTTCATCGAAACAAAAAAACCATCAAATAACAACCAGCGAAGTTCCACATTGGGGGTTAACGAATTGGTGTATTGATCACCACGAATGTAACTCATGGATGAGGTATCAAAACTGGGGGTATTATCATATCGGTTTATACTGTTTATACCTACGTTAATAGAAGGCCACCTGCCGGCAGCGCCCTGGGTATTATTTAACCTGGAAATATTATATTCCTGTTCCGAAATTCGAATTTGAAAATTATTTTCTAATCCTTTCAAAACAGCATCTTCCAGGGTAAGGGGCTGTTGAGCTTTTAAGTTGAATCCATGGAATAGCAGCAAAAGACTTCCGAAATAAATAAGCAAATTGAAAATATGTTTCATTTCAGCATAGTTTATAGGTTATTCAATGGAGTTTTTTTGAAGAATGATTACATTTTCAACACTTTCACGCGTTGGAAATGTCTTTAATTCATCAATTTGATCCTGGCTTAATTGAATATCTTTTTCGCCAAGTTTTATCCATAATTTGAATCTGTTTCGGGCATATTTAAGTACGCGCTTCATATCGTTAGTAACCAGAATAGCTACCGGGAAAAATGTTAATATAAAACCCGTCCCCACCAATACACCATATGCCAAGGCAATCGCCATAGGTTTTAGAAACTGCGCCTGAAAACTCTTCTCTAGAATTATAGGATAAAGCCCTACCGTTGTTGTAATGGTAGTGAGCACGATCGCCCTAAACCTCGCTTGTCCAGTTTCATAAACCGCATCCACCACCTTTTGGCCTTCAAGTACAAGTGCATTGTATTTAGCAAGGAACACGACTGCATCATTGATGATTACTCCTGATAAAGCGATCATTCCCCATGCGCTAAAAAGAGAAACAGGATTGCCTTCAATACCATGTCCCCATAAAGCACCAATCCATGCCAACGGAATCATGGCTAAGATAATCGTTCCCTGTAAAACAGACTTGAAATGGATGATAATAATGAGGAACATCAGCATAAACGCGGCGCCAAAATAGTTGATTATTTGTGTCATAGCCTCGTCTCCGCTTCGTTGTTGTCCTTGAAAATCAACAGTAACGCCCGGGTAAAAAGAGATAATTTCCGGAACTATTTCAGCTTTTATTTTTTCCAATACAGGAGGTACTGGTTCGTTAGGATCTGACATGTCAGCATCAATCCTAACCTCTCTTGAGCCATTAAAATGTTTAATATTAACAGGCCCTCGTTCGAATGAATACTCTGCCAGCTCTGATAGAGGATATTCCCCCATCGGTGTTTTAATTTTCATGTTCTCTAGTTGCCCAATTGTCAGACGTCCAGTTTTGGGATACCTGACCCAAACTCGCAACTCGTCCTTGCCGTGCTGTAAACGCTGTGCCTGTGCACCGAAAAAACCTTGCCTAACCTGGTTTGTAAGACTGGCCTGTGTAAATCCCAGAAAATATGCCTTTGGTTTCAGAGTTAATAATACCTCCCTCTTTCCGGCAGCATTGGCATCTGTAATATTTGTAATGGCTGGAATTTGTTCCATGCTCCTTAAAAGCAAACTTTTCGCTTGTTCCAATTCATTAAGGTCGCGACTAAGCAAACTGACCGAAACCGGTGTTCCAAAAGTATTTCGTCCGGTCACAGAAAATTTATTCGCCTCAGGTATTTTGCCAATCTTTTCTTTCACCCTGTTAACAATATCAAAACTTGATATCTCTTTGGTTTCAAGATCTTTTAATGTAACAAATACATTTCCGGCGTGCGCTCCAGTTTCCTGACCGTTAAAAGCTGATCCTACAGAAGAAAATGTGTAATTTACAAAAGCGACAGTGTCATTATATTCTTCCATCAACTCATTATTAACTTCCCATATAGCATCATCAAACTTTCTGACATACTCAAGCGTTTGTCTTTCGCCAGAACCGGGTTTAAATGCGATATTCACGTTAAACTGATCAAACGGAATAGAAGGAAAAAAAGTAGACTTTATAAAACCACCACCGAATAAACCTGCGGTTATCATAATTAATACAATAGGAAGAAATGCGAAAACATATTTCCATTTAATAATAAAACGCAATGTTGCACCATAAACGGTAGAACGCATAAAATTGAGGGAACGATCTAACAGGTCTCTAATTTTTTTACCCGTATTTTCTTTTACATTTCTTCTTAAAATGAAACTACTACCAATGTGAGCAGGTAAAACGAAAAATGCTTCCAATAATGAAAAAGCAAGGCTGAAAACAACGACAAAGGCCATCTCATACATAAACTCCATTCGCCCTTCAATAAAAAATAATGGTGAAAAGGCTATAATGGTTGTTGTGATTGATGTTGTTACAGCTGGTAATACTTCCATAGTACCCTCAATGGCAGCTTTCTTCGGGCTTTTTCCTTTCTCAAAATGCGAGTATATGTTCTCAGCAATAACGATTCCGTCATCCACCAGAATACCAATTACCAGAATCATCCCAAATAAGGAAATCATATTGATCGTAATACCATAAGCACTTGCCAGAATAAACATGGATAGAAATGATGCCGGAATACCAAATGCTACCCAAAAAGATAACCTGATGCTTAAAAACAAACCTAAGGTTATTAAAATTAAAAGCAGACCAATTCCTCCGTTTTTATACAATAAATTTAGCCTGTCTTTAAGCATATCTAAAAAGTCGAATGTAACTCTTAGCTCTGCATCGTTGTGCGTATTATTAAACTTGGTTATGTAATTGTTTACAAATTCTGATATTTCCGATAAATCTTCAGCCGGTAATTTATTGATCTGAATTGATATGGAACGAATGCCGTTCATGTATGACTGGTTTGCTACATCAGCAAACTGAAGTTTCACCTCACCTATATCTTTAATTCGCACCTTGCTACCATCATTATTTGCCTTGATGATGATTTGCTCAATGTCTTTCGGGTCAACCGATCTGTAGCGGGACCGGATCATCATTTCTTCTTCATCTGATCTGATTTGTCCCCCGGAAATATCCAGGTTATTTTGATTTATGGCTCTGGCTATCTCGTCAAAAGTTAGGTTATACCTCAAAAGATTTTCTTCTGAAACTTCGATAGATAATTCCAATGCCGGATAACCGCTAATATTTATTTGAGAAATAATACCAGAATTATAAAAGTCGTTTTCGATTTCATCAGCATATTTTTTAAGCGTAATTAGATCGGTTTCACCAAATAACCCCAAATACATCGCCATTGATCTGGACCGTATTTTACTTACCACCGGCTTTTCAGCATCAACTGGCATAGATGTAATTCCGTCAATGGCATTCTTGACTTCCATTAAGGTCTCATCAATATCATACTCTCCTGTTGTCTCAATCTGAACATTTGCAAAGTTTTCAGACGAAGTGGATGTTACTTCTTTAATACCGGCAATACCTCTTATAGACTCTTCTATTCTTACAGTAATTCCTTCTTCCATTTCTTTAGGAGAGGCGCCCGGGTAGGCTACAGAAATGCTAATTATTTTTTCTTTAACATCAGGAAAAAAAGATCGCTTCATATTCATGAAGCTGATGGTTCCAACAATCAATACTACAAAAATGATGATGTTGGCATAAAAGGGATATTTAACAAAAACGCTGATAATCTTTTTCATAGTTCTTATTTCAGTATTTCAGCAAATGATCCTTCGCTTACATTTATTAAGGGCTCTGTTACAACCCAATCGCCTGTATCTAAACCTGATAAAATAACCGTGGTGGGCGTTAGTTTATGTACCTTAATTTCTCTGATCTGCAAGATACTGTCTTCAACAATAAACACTTTGTCTTTATTGAAAACTGCATTTCTCGGTATTTCAAAGGAGTTCTCTATGTTAATTCTGGAAAATGTGGCTTTCAAATATTGTCCTTGATACAATTGATTACCAGTTGAAGGTTTAAGGTTCACATAAACGGTAATTGATTGAGTTCCAGGATCAACAAAGCCTGATTTACGAGCAACAACCCCTTCCCATGAATGCGTTTCATCCTGTGTAGACACTTCTACTTTATCACCAATATTGATCCAATAAATATCCTGGGTTTCTACTGGTACACTTAGTTCAAGTTTGTCGGTACGAATCATTGAAGCAATTCGACTGCCCATATTAGCTACAGAACCTACCTCCATAAATACGTTTGTAAATGTACCATCAAAAGGCGCATATAATTTGTGTTTTTCGAGACGTACCTCGGCACTTTTTATACTAAAATAGTCGTTTAATATATTTCTGCTGGCAAGAAATACCTTTTCTTTATCAGAATCAAGATTGGGTAGATCAGGTAAGGGTTTAGTTATTTCTATTGAATTGAAAAATGCTTCATACTTATCATAACTATCAGGAAAATCAATCCTAATATCGGGCAATATGCTGGCAATTCCATTCATGAACCTACTTTTACTGGCCTTTAAGTTATTTTTGGCTTCTTCATCGAATATCCTGAGCAGTAAATTGCCTTCTTTAAAATTTGTGCCTGACTTTAATGCCACCCTGCCGGGTAATATTTGACCTTGCACTTCTGAACTCAGATCCACTTCTTCCTGGGATGACAACCTTCCTGTTGCGGAAATCACTGCCCAATTGGATCCATATAATACTTGCTGAGCGCGAACAAATAATTTTGCTTCCTCCCTGGGTCTTGATTCAGGGGTGGGCTTCAAACTTGACAGGTATTGCATTGTAAAATAGGATATTCCTAATACCAGAATAATCAAACCAAGGTTAACAAATAGTTTTCTCCAGTTCATTTCAAATAAATTTTTGCAAATGTAAATTTTCTGATTGTTTAGTAATTTAAATGTGACAACAAATAGAAATACTAAAATGTTTCTGCTTGTATAAAACTAGAACTTATTTTTAAAAGTGTGCTGATATTAATAGAGGGACTATAAATAAAAAACTCCTTCAATAAGTATTTTTTTATCCTCCAGCTGCTGTCTGCTTTTACCCGCAATTTCTACACACCTTTCATTTTTTTCGCCCACCTCCACAAGTGTTTTAATAAAAGTATATCTATCTTCGTCCGTTTCAGTATTCACAAACACATAGTACTTACTTTCTTCGCGTACAACGGCATCTGCAGGCAGGCAGAATTTTTCATATGAATCGACAAAAATGTCCGCTTCGATGTACATACCAACAACCAGGGGTATTTCTGTTTCTTCTGTAATATGGCAATGCACGGTAACGGTTCTGTCGGCTTCTTCAATGGTTTTACCCACCAAGAATACTTCACCCGAATAGCTCTCGGTTTCGGTTTCAGGAATGCGGAATGCGATTTGTTGACCCCTTTTGACCTTCAGAATATCCTTTTCATACACTTTTAATACCAGGTGCAGGTGATCCGTTTTAATGATTTCAAACATGACATCGGTAGGTTCAACAAATTGGCCTTTTACCACATTTACCCGGGTAATATACCCGCTTATGGGTGCATATAAATTGATCGATGATATAATATTTTCAGCAGTTACATTTTCGGGATTAATATTGATCAATTGCAGTTTTTTCCGCAGTCCTTCCACATTTGCCATTGCGCTGTTATAATCACTCTCGGCCTGTTGCTTGCTGTTTATTGATGTGATGTTTTCATCGGCCAGGATTTTTTTACGCTCATAAACTGCCTTTAAATAATTTAATGCTTCTTTTGCCTGAAGAAAATCCTGCTGTAGCTGTATGTATTCGAGATTGTTCAGGCTTATAAGAAACTGGCCTTTTTGCACATAATCGCCCGGTAATAAGGGAGATGATTGCAAGTAGCCGCCTATGTATGATCTGAGTTCGGCTTTATTTTCTTTTGGGACCTCAATATATCCGGCAGCCGTTATACTTTCATTAAGCGGCTTCATTTCGGCTGTGCCAAGTACCATGTTATATTCATCAAACTGGGCTTGGCTAACGTAAAAAGTTTGCCCCTCAGCATTCTCACTTTCCGCGGGAGCTCGTTTCTCTGATTTTTGCGTGGTTTTTTCTGTAAAAAATTGTTTTCTTACAGTTGTTTTTTCGGACTTTTCTTCCTAGCATGAAACCGTGAATAACATCACGATGATTAGCAAAAACGGTATGTAATTATGTATTTTCATCGTATAGAATCTAATAATTCAAGTATTTTATTTCGAGTACGGTTTGGTTATAATCATTCAGGTTCTCTAAATAATCAAGCAAGATGGATGTGGCTTCATCAAGGCTTTGTATGTAATGAAAGAAGTTTATTTCACCTCCATAATAACTTTTTTCGGCTGTTTTCACAATTTCCTGTGCCAATGTTTGTCCAGTATTGTTATAGTAATCTACTGAATGTTTGTACTGCTTTAGTTTAGATTGCAATTGTTCATATTTCGAGTTCAAAACCAGGCGGTATGAATCCGCTTCGCGGTTCACAATATCTTTTTGCAGTTTGGAAGACTGGAGATTTGCTTTTTGCGGGCCAAACCAAAGCGGAATGGCAATGCCGACGGTATATGCATTGTAAAAATTAGGTAAAGGCCCCTTGTTAGTGGCCAGGTAGTATTCAAGTTGCAGATCAGGTAAAAATTTGTTCCTCTCCAAGCTGATCATATAATCTGTCATGCGCCGGGCTTTGTCAAAATACTGGTTTCCGGGAATTAGCTCAAGGTTAATTTCTTCGGATAACAACACCGGTTCCAGTTTATCAGCTTCTATTATAAAGGAGCTGTCAACCTGCAATATCTCTTTTAGTGCCTGGTAGGCAGCCGTAATATTATCTTCAACCTGCATGGCCAGTGTATTTAGCTGGTTGCGTTTTGCCTGGGCTGTTAATTTTTCAAGATTGTTGGTTTCGCCCAGTTCAAAACGCCGCTCAGCAGCACGGGCAAAATTCTGATATAAGCTATCAAGGTAATTGATGAGGTTCTGCTTATTTTGAATGAACACAATGGTATAATACCGCTGTGACACTTCCTTCAGAAGTTCGCGTTTTCTGATTTGAAAGTTCAGGTCTTCCATATAATAACGTTGCATATTCACTTTTTTCTGTAAGCCGTAAACAGAAGGAAATGCAAAATTTTGCGATACACCAAATTCATTCAAAACGAGGTTGTTTTCGCCAAAATTATTCTGGTCGTAATTGTAATGGAAGGATGTTTTTTCAATATTGAATGCCGTTGGGATCAGACTCCTGGACTGCTCCGCTTTAAGCTCATATGATTTCAATTCGTTGTTATGCTGCAATGCCCATTCGATGGCCTGGTCTAAGCTCAACGCTTTTTCCTGTGCGACTGATTTGCCGCTTAACAGGATACCTGACGAGATCAGTAAAACGATCAGATACGATTTATTGAACCTGAAAGAGAAACCTTTTCTTTTTTCAAAAACGCTGTACAATACCGGAAGTACGATCATAGTTAATAATGTTGAACTGATCAGTCCGCCAATAACCACGCTCGCCAACGGACGCTGCACCTCGGCTCCTGCAGAAGTGGAAATGGCCATAGGTAAAAAACCAAGGGCGGCAGCTGAAGCTGTCAGAAGTACCGGTCGGAGGCGTTGCTGTGTGCCCGTGATCACACGCTCACAAATATCCGTTATGCCTTCATTTTTAAGTTCTTTAAAGTGCTCGATAAGTACGATACCATTTAAAACAGCGATACCAAACAGTGCGATAAATCCGACCCCTGCTGATATACTAAATGGCATATCCCTGATCCATAGCATCAGCACACCACCAACTGCAGATAAGGGAATGGCCGTATAAACCATCAGCGCGTCTGAAAAACTTTTAAAGGCAAAGTGCAGCATGATAAAAATGAGAATCAGAGCAATGGGGACTGCCACTTTCAGCCGGTTACGGGCACTTCTCAGGTTTTCAAACTGCCCGCCATAATCGATTGAGTAGCCAACCGGCAGGCCTATATTTTCATCCACCAAAGTTTGAATATCGCTCACCACCGACTCCAGGTCGCGGTTTCTTACGTTTACACCCACCACGATCCGGCGCTTGGTATCGTCTCTGGATATTTGCGCTGGACCATAAGTATAGGTAATTTCTGCCAGTTCATTTAAGGGGATTTTTTTGCCATTGGGCAGGTCGACATATAGGTTTTGCAGGTTGCCGATATTTTTCCGGAAATCGGCACCCAGCCTCACCACAAGGTCAAACCGTTTTTCGCCTTCAAAAATGCTGCCGGCGGTGGCGCCCGCGAAGCCAAGCTGTACAAGCTGGTTCAAATCATGGATGTTCAAACCGTATTTGGCAATTTTCTTGCGGTTGTATTTAACTGACATTTGGGGTAAGCCCACAGTTTTTTCCAGCGAAATGTCAGAAGCTCCTTCCACATCAGCAATCAAAGTGCTGATTGCGTCCCCGATCTCATACAGCAAACCCATGTCTTCACCGAAAACCTTAATGGCTATATCAGCCCTCACACCGGTAATCAGTTCGTTAAAGCGCATTTCGATGGGTTGGGTAAACTCGTACTCAACGCCAGGTATCACGGATAGCGCTTCTTTAAATTTTTCTGCAAGACCGTCTTTTGTTTTTGCGGTAACCCATTTATTCTTGGGCGCCAGTTTGATGATTACATCGCTCTCTTCCATCGACATTGGATCGGTAGGTACCTCTGCGGCACCAATACGGGTAACCACCTGTTTCACCTCCGGGAAATTATCTAGTAGTATGTTTTCAATTCTCGTAGTAATTTCAATGGTTTTACTTAAAGAGGTGCCTGTTTTCAATACCGGTTGGATTACAAAATCACCTTCATCAAGCGTGGGCACAAATTCGCCTCCCATATTATTGTAAATGAGGACTGAAACTATAAGAAGTGCAGCGGCAGCAGAAAGGATGATCTTTTTATGGTTCAGCGACCAGGTAATGGATGGCCTGTAAAGTTTGTTGAGAAACGCCATCAACCTGACAGAGATGTTTTTCTTACTCTCTTTAGCCGGTTTTAAGAACATGGCCGATACCACAGGCACATAGGTAAAGCAAAATATCATGGCTCCGATGAGGGCAAAGCTGAACGTAAGCGCCATAGGCCGGAACATCTTGCCTTCCACATTGGTAAGGGATAAGATGGGGATGAATACAATCAGGATGATCAGTTGTCCGAAAATAGCAGAATTCATCATTTTTGAAGCGCCGCTATAAGTGATCTGGTTAATACGTTCTTTCCGTTCGTCTCCTGATAGTGTTGCAAGCTGGCTCTTTTGCGATGTGATTTTGTATGCAATAAACTCCACGATGATCACGGCTCCATCGATAATAATTCCAAAGTCGATCGCGCCTAGGCTCATCAGGTTGGCATCTACATTGAACACATACATCATGCTGATGGCAAAAAACAAGCTGAGCGGAATCACGGATGCAATGACCAATCCGGAACGCAGGTTACCCAGTAATAATACCACAATAAAAATAACGATCAGGCAGCCCAATATCAGGTTTTCAATCACTGTATTGGTTGTTTTTCCGATCAGTTCACTGCGCTCCAAGAAGCCATTTATGTAGAGTCCTTCGGGGAGTGATTCGTCTATTCTTTTTACACGTTCAATTACGGCATCAATCACTTTTTTCGAGTCGGCTCCCTTGAGCATCATCACCTGCCCGAGCACTTTTTCACCTTCACCATTTCCCGTTATTGCGCCAAAACGGTTAGCGTGGCCAAACTGTACTTCTGCAATATCTTTTATAAATACTGGAAAGCCATCGGCGGTTTTAACCACTATATTGTCAATATCTTCTATCGAACTGATCAGTCCTTCACCGCGGATAAAATAACTTTCATTATTTTTTTCAATATAGGCACCCCCGGCCACGCTGTTGTTTTTTTCGAGCGCTGTAAAAACCTCGGAAACAGTCACATCCATTGCCCGGAGTTTTTTCGGGCTGATGGCTACTTCATACTGTTTTAAATAACCACCCCATGTATTGATCTCCACCACACCCGGAATACCTGAAAGCTGGCGTTTTACAATCCAATCCTGTATGGTTCTCAGCTCCATAATGGTATATACCGAATCATAGCCCGGTTTGGTATCCAATATATACTGGTAAATTTCTCCCAGCCCGGTCGTAATAGGTCCCATTTCGGGCGTTCCGAAACCGGCAGGGATCTTCTCACTGGCAGTTTTTATTTTTTCGGCAATCAACTGTCGTGGCAGATAGGTTCCTAAATTGTCCTCAAACACAATAGTAACGACGGATAAGCCAAATTTTGATACAGAACGGATTTCTTTAACCCCAGGTAAATTGGCCATTTCCAATTCAACAGGATACGTAATGAACTGTTCCACATCCAGGGTGGATAAATTTCGGGAAGTTGTAATTACCTGCACCTGGTTGTTGGTAATATCAGGTACGGCCCCAATAGGTATGTTGAAAATGGCAAACACCCCAAAACCTATGACAGTAGCCGTAAAAAGCAGGATGATCAGTTTATTATGAAGACTGAAATGAATAAGTTTTTCTAACATATGTTGTATTGGTTTTTCTGTTAGAAAAAGAGATGTTCTACCATTAACACGATGCTTTTATATGTCACTCCCGAACGTTAATCTATTATGTTTTTCTGTTCAGGTTAATAAATGGTAAAAGTACTTTTTCACCTGTAAAATTAGCACATTTATCCGAACAATGAACCCGTTAAAGTATCGAATATATATTTCAAAAAAGTAATACACTGGGTATTAATTAAGCCCAATTGTCAAGGTAAATGTGAATCCATTAAACCGATCCGTGTTTCGGCCGGCTATGTCAAATGGCACATTCACGATCATCACAAATGTTTCGCCAGGATTAACTGTAATACCCGGATTAAAGGTAAGAAGCCAT
>JAZBOW010000332.1:0-7025 GCA_036351335.1 Bacteroidales bacterium
CCAGTAACCAATTTCCAATGATTACTTTTTTTTCTTGTAATCGATCGCAGCTTTGATAAAATGAACGAATAAGGGGTGCGGATACCTGACAGTACTTTTGTATTCAGGATGAAACTGTACACCTACAAACCAGGGATGGTCTTTTAATTCAATAATCTCCACAAGGTCTTCCTTCGGATTGATACCCGCCAAACGCATTCCTGATTTCTCAAATTCTACCCTGTATTTATTGTTGAACTCAAAACGATGTCTGTGTCTTTCGCTGACCATTTCCTGTTGATAAGCTACAAATGTTTTTGATTTTTTATCCAGTTGGCAATCATAAGCACCTAGTCTCATAGTGCCTCCCATATCTTCAATATCTTTTTGTCCTTCCATTATATCGATAACGGGATAAGGTGTGTCAGGATTGATTTCAGTGGTATGCGCGCCCTTATACCCCAATACATTTCTTGAAAATTCGATTGCAGCACATTGCATCCCCAAGCATATACCTAAAAACGGAATATTATTTTCCCTTGCAAACCTGATAGCTTCAATTTTTCCTTCGATGCCTCTTCCACCAAACCCAGGAGCGACGAGAATACCATCCATTCCTTTCAATAGTTTTTTAGTTGTTTTCACAGTTACCTGTTCTGAATGAATCAGCTTGATATTAACCTTGCATTCATTGGCAGAACCACCATGTACAAAAGATTCATTAATGGATTTGTAAGCGTCTTTCAACTCAACATATTTGCCAACAAGCGCAATATCCACTTCATGTTTTGGGTTTTTAAGCCTTTTCAGAAACTGCTCCCAGTTACTGAGGTCGAATTCTTTCGGAATTTTTGTATGCGTTTTATTCAGCACAACAATGTCCAGCTTCTCTTCCTTCATTAAGATCGGCACATCATAAATGGTTTCTGCATCAATAGATTCAATTACTGAATCTTCAGTTACGTTGCAAAACTGGGCAATTTTTGTTTTTATGCCATCGCTCAAAACACGTTCTGTGCGGCATACGATAATGTCTGGCTGAACACCCTGTTCCAACATGGTTTTTACAGAATGCTGTGTAGGTTTTGTTTTGAGTTCACCGGCAGCTTTTAAAAAAGGTACTAGTGTGAGATGAACCACAGCACAGTCGTGACCGAGTTCCCATTTCATCTGTCGCACCGTTTCCACGAAAGGAAATGACTCGATGTCACCTACAGTACCACCAATTTCAGTAATCACAAAATCATAGTTGCCAGTTTCTCCTAAAATCTGAACGCTTCGTTTAATTTCATCTGTTATATGCGGAATTACCTGTACGGTTGTACCCAGGTATTCGCCTTTTCTTTCTTTTGTAATTACATTCAGGTAGATGCGTCCGGTCGTTACATTATTCGCCTGCGAAGTAGGCGTACTTGAAAATCTTTCGTAATGCCCCAGATCAAGGTCTGTTTCGGCGCCATCCTCTGTTACATAACACTCACCATGCTCATAGGGATTAAGTGTACCCGGGTCAACGTTGATATAGGGGTCAAGCTTTTGAATGGTTACGGAAAACCCGCGTCCCTGTAGAAGTTTAGCGAGTGAAGCGGAAATGATCCCTTTTCCAAGGGAAGATGAAACACCGCCGGTTACGAAGATGTATTTTGCCTTTTTATTCATGGGTTATGTATGCTACTTGAATAAAATAAGCATGCAAATAAACGATAAATAGTCCCCGATGCCTTCATAAAAGACTATTAATTGTTAACAATGTATCAAAAATTATTCAGGTGTATGTTCTGCTCAAATTTGAGATTAATAATATGTCGGACGTTTTACATTTCCCATCATTTTTGCTACCCTTATTACTTGCAATGTATAACCGAATTCATTGTCGTACCAGATGTATAGCACAATGTTCTTTTTATCTTCCGAAATTTTTGAGGCAAGGCTGTCAAAAACTGCTGTTGCTGGCTCACCAATAAAATCCGAAGAAACCGCATCAATAGCCGTTGAATATCTTACCTGGGCTACCAGTTCACCTGTTAAAGCTGTTTTTCGCATAAGTTCATTAATTTCATCTATGCTGGTTTCCCTCTTTACTTCCAGCGACATTACAACCAGCGAAACATTAGGTGTGGGCACGCGAATGGCATTTCCGGTAAGCTTACCTTTTAAGGTAGGGACCGTTTTAGCAACGGCATTTGCAGCTCCGGTTTCTGTAATTACAAGGTTTAAAGGTGCAGAACGTCCCCTTCTGAATTTCTTGTGCATATTATCTAACAGGTTCTGGTCGTTGGTGTAGGAGTGTACGGTTTCAATATGTCCTTTTTCAATGCCTAGTTCCTTTTCAAGTACATATAGAATAGGAGCCGCAGCATTGGTAGTACAGGAAGCTGCTGAAAAAATGTTTTCCTTTTTATAATTCACATCTGCATGGTTAACCCCAAAAACAATATTTGGAATATCATCTTTGCCAGGTGCGGTTAACAGTACTTTACTTACACCTTTGGCTTTTAAATGCTTCCCTAAACCTTCACGGTCGCGGTAAATACCCGTGTTATCAATTAAAATGGCATTATGAATGTCGTACCTTGTATAATCTATGTCTTCGGGATTGTTGGTGGCCAGCATCAATACTTTGTGGCCGTTAATATAGATGGTTTGGTCATCTGTATCTTCGATAGCAACACCTCTGAATGGTCCATGTACAGAATCATGCCGGAACAGCGAGGCTCTTTTGGCAATTTGCCTTTCATCATTATTTCTTGTTACAATCGCCCTTACCCTGAGTTGGCGTCCATTCCCCTGGATAATGAGTTCGCGGGCCAGCAGACGTCCAATCCTTCCAAATCCATATAGGATTACGTCAACAGGTTTATCAAAAGTAGCTTTGCTGCCAATCAGATGTTTTAGCTTGATCTTTATGAAATCTTCAAAATCAACATAATTATCTTTTTCTTCTGTCCATTCTCTGTTGAGCCGTCCGATATCCAGTTTTGAAGGGCCGACACCACAATGAAGTATCGCTTTTGCCAGGTTTAACGAATCGATTACTTTCAGCGGTTTGTGAATGATGTTTTCCGCATAGGAGTGCCTGTAGAGAATTAAACTTGCGCTTCGGTCTATGAGCTGACTCCGGTAAAATACCAGTTCTATTGATTTTTCATAAAAAAGTTTTGATAAAACGCTGATAAACTCATTGGCTTGCATTTCGCGCAAGGCCCAATCATTGAGGGAGTCTTCGTAAGTGCCGTTGAAATTTTGGTGTTTTGTCATTGTGGATTTGGTTTTGATTATTTGAAGGAATAATGCTTTCCAAGCAAAAATAAAAAAAAGGCAATCACCGAAAGTGTTGCCTTTAATAAAATGATTACAAATTAATGTTATTGTCCCAGATAAGCTTTTAAAAGCCTGCTTCGCGAGGTGTGTCGTAACCTGCGAATAGCTTTTTCTTTAATTTGCCGCACTCTTTCACGGGTTAAATTAAATTTTGAGCCTATCTCTTCGAGTGTTAACCCATGGTTCAATCCGATACCATAGTACATGTTTATTACGTCTCGCTCTTTTTCACTTAAAGTTGCTAATGAGCGTTGTATTTCTCTTCCAAGCGATTCATGCATCAGAAACTCATCTGTTTCAGGTGCATCTTTCGGAACAAAAAGATCGAGGAAATTTGTATCTTCATCAGCTACCAAAGGGGCGTCCATCGACACATAACGTGTGGCGATTTTCATAGCCGTATCAATTTTATGATCAGGCACTTCCATTTCATCCGCAATTTCATTTGCTGAAGGCGGACGTTCAAAACGTTGTTCGAGTTTTGAGGAGGTTTTCTTGATCTTGTTTAATGATCCCACCTGGTTCAAAGGTAATCTAACAATTCTGGATTGTTCGGCAAGTGCCTGTAAAATGGATTGTCGGATCCACCATACTGCATACGAAATGAACTTGAAACCGCGTGTTTCGTCAAATCGGCTTGCAGCTTTTATCAATCCTACATTACCTTCGTTAATCAGGTCAGGAAGACTTAAACCTTGGTTTTGATATTGTTTGGCAACTGAAACAACAAATCGAAGATTGGCCTTGGTAAGTTTTTCCAACGCCACATCATCACCACTTTTAATCCGTCGAGCTAATTCGACTTCCTCTTCAGCGGTGATCAAATCTTCTTTCCCAATCTCTTGTAAGTACTTGTCAAGTGAAGCAGTATTACGATTAGTAATTGATTTGGTGATTTTTAGCTGTCTCATAGTTTGTTTACTGAAAATTTATTCTCTGTGTGTAAAGAAAAGGACACGCAATTTCGGTATAATTATTCTAAATAGCAAATTTTTAACGCATAAATTCATAAGAAATTCTTACTCCGTTCAGATATAAGCCATTTAGCCTAACAACCCCCGAATTTTTATTATTAAGTGCATCTTCAAGGCTTTCTTCCGAGTAGATATCTTCATCATTTATTTCTGTAATGATGAATCCTTCCGAAATGCCTCCTCTTTTAAGAATGCCACCCTGTACATCGCTAACTTTCAAACCGTTATCAATACCAAGTTTGTTTTTCTCTTCTTGTGATATCTTTTTAAGTGACGCACCTAGAATTTCATTATAGAATGTTTCTCCGGCCTTAATGACGGCTACGGTCCCTTCTTCATTTTTTAGTGTTACTTTATAAGACAATAATTTATTGTCTCTGATTACATCTACTTTAACAATTTCACCGGGATTATGTTGACCAATGGTGCCCATTAATTCGGAAACTGTATTGATAGGTATTTCGTTTACGCTTAAAATGACATCTCCTTCAAGTATACCTGCTTCGTATGCACCGCCATTTTCAACTACACCAGCCACGTAAATGCCATTCACTTCTTTCAATCCTAATTTATCAGCGAAAGCAGCATCAATATCCCTTATCTGCACACCAATATAGGCCCGTTGAATCTCACCGAAGTTCATAAGGTCGGCCACTACTTTTTTCACAATGTTCACAGGTATGGCAAACGAATAGCCTTCGTACACACCCGTATGTGAAGCAATGGCGGCATTGATACCAATCAATTCACCGGTAGTATTAACCAGGGCGCCACCACTATTTCCACGGTTCACGGCAGCATCTGTTTGAATAAAAGATTCAATTGCTGAAGCTGCACCAAGTATATTGATATTTCGTGCTTTTGCACTTACAATTCCAGCAGTTACTGTTGACGTAAGGTTAAATGGGTTACCCACCGCCAGAACCCATTCGCCGATTTTAACAGCATCAGAATCACCAAACGAAAGGTAAACCAAATCATTGTCATCTACTTTTATTAAAGCCAAATCTGTTGTTGGATCGGTTCCGATAACCCGTGCTTCAAGTTCTTTGCGGTTATTGAAAGTTACAGTTATTTTATCGGCGCCTTCAACAACGTGGTTGTTGGTAACGATATAACCGTCATTTGAAATGATAACACCCGAACCAAACGCTACATAAGTATTATTCCTGTGTGGGTTGCCAAAATAGTATTTAAACGGCCCGAAGAAATCATCATATGAACGGCTTTTAACACTGATCTCAGTTTTTATATGTACCACCGCGTTTACTGATTTTTCTGCGGCCTGAATAAAATCGGCTTCCTGCGCAATTCGGTAGCTGGCACTCATTGACGGTAGCTTTGTGGCATCGTATTGCTGCAACACTTGCTCCGTTTGCCTGTTATTTTTGTCCGATGGATCATTAAAAAATAAAGCAGCCAATAGCAGAATAACTAAAGTTCCTGCAGCTGCACCTAAAAAACTTTTTCCTACAGTTTTCATACGCTATCTTTTTCTCTTGTATTTTTGTTTTGAAAACGACCGGCTGAAACCAAAATTATTTGCCGACTGTTAATTAATGTTAATCGATAGCGACAATAAAAGCTTGCATTTGTCAGGTTTCAGCCTAAAAATTAGTTGAAATTTATATCATCAATTACTTTGCCAAAAGACTAAAATCATGTTAAAAATAAAATTCTGGAAATATCAGGCCAACGGAAATGATTTTATAATTGTTGATAATCGTGATGGGGATATGCAACTTTCCGATGAACAGATACAAAAAATATGCGATCGCCATTTCGGGATAGGTGCTGATGGGTTTATATCGGTCAATTCGTCAGATGTAAGCGACTTTGAAATGCACTACTATAATTCGGATGGTATTTTAAGCAGTATGTGCGGAAATGGGGGGCGTTGCATTGCTATGTTTGCTTATCTGCATGAAATGGCAGGTGAGCGAATGGAGTTTATAGCATTTGATGGGCGGCATGAAGCTATTATTGAAGACAGGCTGAGTCAGCAAATATGTGATGTGTCACTTTCACTGGCGGACGTGGATGAAGTACATAAAAGCCAGTCTTACTATTTTCTAAATACCGGATCGCCGCATTATGTAGAATTTGTGGAATATGTAGCTGAAATGGATGTGGTAAGCGAAGGCCGGAGAACAAGGCAAAGTGAGCAGTTTATGCCTGAAGGCACTAATGTGAACTTTGTTGAATTGCGCGGTGAAAGGCTGTTTGTAAGAACTTACGAAAGAGGTGTGGAGGATGAAACCCTTTCGTGCGGAACGGGTGTAACAGCTTCGGCAATAGCCGCCTATTTCATCACCGGAAAAATATCACAAATTGTTCATACCACAGGCGGTGAATTTATCGTTAACTTCAAGCATCATCAGGGTGACAAGTTTACAGATATTTGGCTTCGTGGGCCTGCGGAGTTAGTATTTGAAGGTGTGATTGAATTATAATTCCGGGATATTTCTGTATATTTACCTCAATTATGTTAAACAAAGCAAATATCGTTTTAAGGGCGCCAGAACCAAATGATGTTGATTTCCTCTATCAACTCGAAAATGATCAAGAATTCTGGCATTTGAGCAATATAAATGTGCCTTTCTCACGTTTCGACCTGGAACAGTATATTTTGCTGGCAGATAAAGATATCTTCAAAGCGAAACAAGCACGTTTTATTATTGAATTAATTGAGTCCAACCATAAAAATGTGATAGGTGCCATTGATCTTTTTGACATTGAATCGAAACATCA
>JAZBOW010000333.1:0-7325 GCA_036351335.1 Bacteroidales bacterium
GATTTGGCATGAAAAATAGCTACCCGCTCGGCACATAATCCAGAAGGATAGGCCGCATTTTCCTGGTTGCTGCCTTTAATAACCTCACCATTTTCCAACAACACCGCAGCGCCCACCCGAAACTCTGAATAGGGCGCATAAGAACCTGCTATGGCTTCTTGTGCATGTTCGAGTAATTGGGCTTCCGGCTGTTTTAGTGATTCGGCTGAATCATATTCTTCTATTTGTATATTGATATTCCTGATCTTCATGACCACATCATTTACCGCTAAATTAGTAAATTATCTTTCAAAGCACTTTTTGTGTTTTCCCGCTTTTTGCCAAGCAATAAAAACGAGTAAAAGAAGGCAAAAAGTGTAGCTCCTGCCTGTGTTTCGATGGTGTCATCTGAAAACATGGAAAAGATGATGATCAGAAAGAAACTTACAAAGAAATAATCATTGAAACCTTTTAACTTGATAGCCGGATACAGCAATGCGAAAATGAACCATAAAAACCCAAAAACGCCGAAAGTGATAAAGATGGCAAGAAACTGGTTGTGCGCATGAAACCTGAACTTTGTTTTAAGCTCAGAACCCATTTGGGTGTATTGGTTGATCAGTTTGCTCTCTATATCACCGGTTCCTACACCTGTCCAGAAATTTTTAGCAATGAGTTTAAAGGATGCTTTGGAGTACTCGATTCGCTGCATCACGGAACTACCACTCGGATCGCCAGTTTTTTTATATACATCATATCCCATGATGATCTTCAAAATTCGGGTTCTGAGTCCCGGTTTTTTAACATAATTGTAATTGGCTACGCCTTTTTCAATCATGCGCACATCCCAGTCGGTTAACGCGTAAACACCTTGTGCATCTTTTCTTAAATCTTTTGATGTCAGGTAACGGACGAGGGTTTCTTTAATTTCTTCTCCGGCATCGGTTTTACTATAAAAATCGTAGGTGCTTACTTCGTTCCAAGCCTGCTTCACTTCCGGCATGCACATATATAATCCAATGTAACGGCCATTTTCAATACCTCTGACAACGGTATCATGTATATAAAGATTGCCTTTTTCAGTATGGGTTTCCAGAAGCGTTGCATCAATCACCGGGGGGCTTTGCGCTCGGTCAATCACCTGTTTCACATAAAAAAACAAGGAAACAGGAATACCTATTGCCAACACGATAAAGGCAAGTTTAACAGATAGTTTTTGGGTTTTAAAGAGCAATATCACGAGATAAATAATGGATACAATAAGCAATATCCACAAGCTTGTGAGCGACTCGAGCAATATCAGGAAAATCAGGAACCAGATAAGCACGAACCCGAATGTAATTTTATGCCAGATTTTGAAACCATCATCGAACAGGATAAAATATATTAGCGTAAAAAATGCAAAACAAATATTCAGCCCGAAACGAATGGGTGAAATGAATGGTGAAATCTCGCGAATATCAACAAAATTGCCCTTAAGCATAAGCGAAAAACTGATGATTGTGCCCACCAAAGAAGCCGCGGCATAGAACAACATCATGACCCTGAACCGTTTGTAGCCTATTTTTTCCATACTCACAAACACGATAGGAAATAACAACAATGGCAATTTTACGCGAAGGTCTTTCAATGCATAATCCATGTCCGTTGTATAAAACAACCCCACGATGTGCAATAGGTAGATAGATGACAATATCAGGGCCGGCTTGTGTTTTATGAAAGCAGCAATCTGATCTATAAAATTGCGATAAGCCAGTACAGCCACGTACTCAATAAAATGCACAAAGCCTTTAAAAACGCCACCCAGCTTGAAAAACCGAAAAGAAATTGTAAATGAAAACCCTGACCACAACCACAAACCTAGCAACATGAATTCTGTAACGCTCATGGTGAATTTCGAGAGCGGAATACTCATCGCAAGAAGTGTTAATACGATAAAGTACGTGAGTGAATGTATATTTGTGCTGGATTTGATCATGTAGTCTCGTGAAGCTTATTCCTCGTTGCAATCAGGTTTCTTATAGGTCCCGTCCAGAACTGATTTGTAAAACGCTTCGTCAGCAAGTACTTTTTTCGCTTCTTCCACTTCAGGATTGTTTTTTATAGTGGCTATAATTTTCCCTTCCTGGAAATAATACCGGCTGATGATTTCCATGAGCAACAGATCCTGGATCTCATCCCTGAATTTTTCAATATCTTGTTTCTTTTCTTCTTTAACAAGTGAGTCAAGTGTCTCGAGCTGGGCATCAATAGCTGAAATATAACTTTCACGCTCGGCACTTTTTGTAATTCTTTCAATCAATGATTCTGTCTCAGTTAGGTATTTAAATTCCTGACCTTCGACATATTGTTTAAAATCATCATATATCGTATCCGTGATTTCGAAATCATTCGGTGAAGTAATTTCAACGTTTTTAGAGGCGAACAAATTGGCATAATCGAAAATGTAATTATTGGCATACAGATCGGCTGTTATCTGGCTAAATGAAGCCGGTTTTATACAAATATCCGGGATGATTCCACCACCATCAAGCACCATTCTGCCAGCCTTTGTTTTAAATGATGAAATTAGCGAATCGGGCACTTTATTACTTTCTCCGTTGGTATTCTTATTAAAATAATCAATCGACTGAATGCACCTTCCGCTGGGAATATAATATTTAGCCACAGTAATTTTCATTTTTGAATTATACGGCAATGGCGACACATGTTGCACCAGGCCTTTACCAAAAGTCCGTTCACCAATGACCACACCACGATCCAGATCCTGTATCGCCCCTGCCACAATCTCAGAAGCCGATGCACTGTTGTTATTCACCAACACCACTAGCGGTATTTTCTGGTCGATTGCACTATTACGGGTACGATGTACCTGTACATTCTCACTTAATTTTCCTTTGGTTGTAACAATTGTTTGTCCTTTTGGCACAAAAATGTTACAAATATCCACGGCCTCATTTAAAAGTCCGCCTCCATTTCCCCTCAAATCAAGTATGATCCCTTTCAGATCGTTTTCATCCTTAAGCTCATTAAATGCTTTTTTTACCTCGGAAGCGGCATTCGGATTGAATTGCATTAAACTGATATAACCGATACCACTATCCAGCATCCCATAATAAGGAATGTTTGGGAATTTCACTTTCTCGCGTACTATTTCCACTTCTCTTTGGGTGGTATCGCCGTAGCTTTCAATTACGAGGGTTAAAGCTGTTCCGGGAACACCTTTCAGTTTCTCACTCACTTCAGGAGTACTTTTATCACTGGCCGATTCTCCATCAATAGAAATGATTTTATCACCGGCTTTCAAGCCAGATTTTTGTGCGGGAAAGCCCTCATAAGGTTCTGTGATGACCACGTAACCATCTTGTTTCTGAATCAAGGCGCCTATGCCACCATATTCACCTTTAGTCATCAATTCAAAGTCTTCCAGTTGCGATTCAGGCACAAACACCGTGTACGGATCCAGTTTATTAAGCATCGCATCGATGGCGATTTTATTCAGTTCACCGGGATTGATATCATCGGCATAGTTTAAATTCAGTTGCCTCAATACATCCACGTAAATTTCAATATTCTTAGAGATCTCAAAATTATTTTTATCCTGCGCCAACAAATCTGAAAAGCTTAAAAAGCAAAAAGCAGAAATGATCAGCCAAATATAAGTTCGTTGTTTCATTATTACTATTTTAAGGAACAGGATCGTAGCCACTCCCACCCCAGGGATTGCATGACACCACCCGTTTAACTGCCAGCCAGGCACCCTTGAAAGGTCCATGCTTTTTTATGGCTTCAATGCTGTAAACGGAACATGTGGGTGTGTATCTGCACGACCGGCCTATAAAAGGAGAAAGGGTATACTGATAAATCCTGATTAAAAGAATTAGTAATTTACCTAATATGGTCTTCATCCTGTTCAATTAAGCGCTGCAAAATTAGAATTAATTTCCGTTCTATTTCCTCGTAGCTGAGAATAGTTTCACTTACATAAATCAACCCGAAAATCAGGCTTTTATTATGTTTTTCAAAATGTGCATATAACTCGTTCTTGTGTACCCGGTAACTTTCCCTCACCAATCTTTTTACCTGATTTCTGTCAACAGCTTTTCTAAAATTTCTTTTCGGCACGGTGATAACGATCCTGGCAGGCACTTTTTGGTTGCTGTCTTCAAATGTATAAAACACTTTAAAGGGGTGCAAAAAGAATGATGATCCTTTGGCAAACAGTTTATTCACAAGCTTTTTGCTATGAAGGCGTTCTTCTTTTGTTAGATTGTTCAAAAATAATGGTAGTTAGTTAATGAAATGAATATGTGATAGTCAGGTTAACACCATAGTCATCTGATGATGATGCATCCCCTGAAGGTTTGCTATCGTAAGCATAATATGAAGTAAACCCTACTTTGAGGTCATCACCTATAACGCTGACTTGTGGATTTAAGTTTATCGATATTCGGTGTCTTCCCCGATCTGTGAAATAAGGTAAATAGGCAATACTTGCATCAACCCAAACCTTAGGTGCAGTAAATTTATAAACTTTCCAAACGAGGGTTATTACGCCTAACAGGTCGTTTGTGACTTCAGCATCTCCATAAGGTATTTCATTGGTAACTGACAAACCTGCACCAGCATAAAACCGGTTCCAATTGTTGTAGGCTAAATCACGGATGCCAATTATCGACATACCGGTCCTTCTTTTTGTCCCTAGCTCAGAGTTCTGTGATACACTAACAGCTACCTGTGACGACCAATGATTCTTTAATAACCTTTGCCAGGCTAATGTAGCATCTACCTTTGAGGAGCTAAGCGTATCAGCCTGAAATGTGTTGTTATCATCCCAGTTAAAATCCCAATAAGATTTTTTCTTTCTATAGGTCAGATTTCCAGAAAACGTAAGTGTAGTTACTGTGCTACCTTTTGAGTAATTTAATCCAAGACTAAAATTACCACTGGTACGCATCCAGAAATTCCTTCTTATCGGGTAAACTTCAACTATCTCGCTAATGTCAACCAATTCCCTTCCATTTGTCATTACAATGTATGTCTTTCTGTCAATGCCTGAAGTATCAAATGATCCAAAATAAATAAACCCATTTTTCATCTTTATTTCGAATAATTTCGGTGACTTGATGGTTCTGATCTTAACTTCTTCGAAATTGATGGTACCCATTCCGTCCATTTTCCAGGTAGCCACACCATAGATCATTTTCTTTAAATCTCCTGTAAGTACATCACCATTTACATGCACTATAGTATCTATCTTCTGGGCAAAAGAAGCTTGTAGAGCAAAAAAGGTACAAATAATAAGTAAAACAATTGAACGAAAAAAACGCATCAAGCTAGTTGGTTTTACAATGATCAGGTAAATTTATTTATTTTTTTGAAAATCAGAAATTCCTCTTTTCAAAATCTCTTCTGAGCTATTTTCTACCGTTTCTTCGGTTTTCTTTGGCAAGATGGGTTAGATATTCCTCAATGGCCATTGTCATTGAGGGTGCTGATTTTGTGGGCGCCGGTATGTCGAGTCTCATACCTGCTTCTTTCACAGCTTTAGCTGTTGTAGGGCCAAATGCAGCTATCAGGCTTTCACCTTGTTCATATTCCGGAAAGTTTTTGAGTAAAGATTTGATACCTGCCGGACTAAAAAAGATGATCATATCATAGCCCTTAATATCAAGACTTTTAAGGTTACTGGCCACGGTTTTATAAATCACTGCTTTGTTGTATTGTATCTTTTCTTTGTCCAGCAACTGGAACATGGTTTGCTTATGGATATCAGATGAAGGCACCAGAAATTTTTCATCGGTATGCTTTTTCAGCACCTCCATTAAGTCAATAAAATTCTGTTTTCCATGAAATATTTTACGTTTCCGATACTGTACATATTTCTGTAAATAATACGCCGTTGATTCTGAAATACAGAAATATTTGGTAGAATCGGGAATTTCGTAACGTAATTCTTTAGCAATACGGAAAAAGTGATCAACGGCATGGCGGCTCGTTAAAATAACTGCTGTATGTCCCTGAAAAGTGCCTTTTGCCTGCCTGAATTCTTGTGCGGTAACCTCTTCAATCTTAATAAATTTATGAAAATCTATTTTCAGATTAAACTTCTTGCAAAGTTCACCATATGGCGATTTGTCAAGATCAACTGGCTTTGGCTGTGAAACGAGAATATTTTTTACCTTCAATTTGCAACGGTTTTATAATGAAAAACATATTCTGCAAATACCTTACATGAAGATTTTGAAAACAACCAACACAGGTATTATTTCGAGCGTGCAAAGGTATAAAATTAAATGGAAAAAATTAAAGTGGGTAATAGATATTCCTAAGCGTATTACCTGTACCCATCTGATTAAAAACAGGATAGCGACAATAAATAAAATTGCATATAACAAATATATATGAGGGATGATGACCAGTACGAATAAAAGTGGCAATAATACAACCCCAAGTGCGATGTTGGAATTGAAATACATGCCTGCCTGTTTCCTGGCCATCTGAACGGTATCAAACATCCATCCGGCCAATCCGGCCAGAATCATCTTAAGCAGATATGCCGCACTGATAATGGCAGCAATATAAAGCATGGCGTAACCATACCCGAGCTTGCCAAAATCATAATCAAATAAGTATTTCAACACATAAAAAATTAGAAAGCTTATGTTGATTAATGAATTCACCAGAAAGAAAAAAGTAACCACCGCACCCGGGGCAGGACTTTCTCTTTCATTTAAACGGGCTGTATCCGGTTTCACTGAAATAGCAAATGCGTGTGTCAGCCGCTCAGGTATCAAATACCAGATAAGCGCCACGCCGAATGACAGAAAAAGAAGCACATAAAGAAACCAGGTGTAAGTAGTGGCCTGATTGAAAAGGGGCATCATGTCAAGTGAAGATTGATGGAAAAAAGTGTCTGTGACCATTGCCGACGAATCCATTTGCATGACAGAAGTATCTGGATTAGCAACCCTTGGGTATAGCAAGTACTTCGAATAAGATGAAAGGTCAATGATCGAATCATTCATAACCCGACGAAAATACGAACTTTCATTTCAGAATGCTGACGACACATTAAAAAGTTCTTATCGAACTCTGTTTATAAGTGACCCATCAATGATCTGTATAAAGTTCGTAAGCTTATTATCAGCTTATACAAGATGTATTTTTAAAGAAATTGCATTACAACATCAGCTCCAATCATGAAATTTTTAAAGCCTAATGGCTGATTTTATTCGCACTTTCTATTTTAAATTAGATTGCAAATAAATAAGAAAAGTGCTGGTTTAAAGTGATAAATTATCCTAAATTTGCTCTCATTGTTAATCAGTTAACAATTGAACAAA
>JAZBOW010000334.1:0-3454 GCA_036351335.1 Bacteroidales bacterium
AACCGACAATGAGGAATTAAACGAATTTGTTTTCTCAACTGAATTAACACGAAGAATTAATCGGGATTAGATATACATCATGAGCATTAACTTCTTGGATATCATCATCATTATTCCTCTGTTGTTATTTGCATGGCAAGGCTACAAAAAAGGTTTTATCATTGAAGTGGCTACCCTTGCGGCATTATTGCTGGGGTTGTTTTTTGCATTTTATTTCTCCGATTACGCTGCCTACCTTTTAAACGAGCATTTTAATATTGATGAGAAATATATAGCAGCCCTGTCGTTTATCATCACATTTATTGCGGTTGTAATAGCTATTATCGCTATTGGAAAAATATTGCAAAAGCTTATTGATATTATCCTGCTGGGTTTTTTAAATAAAGCTGCCGGAGCTATTTTCGGCATCATAAAAGGAGCGCTTATTTTAAGCATTTTATTGCTCATCATCAACTATTTCGATACAAATCAAAAACTGATTAAGGAAGAATACAAGGAAGGCTCTGTTTTTTATCAGCCTGTTGCATCATTCGCCCCTCAACTATACGACTGGCTCCACCTGGATAATTTCGACTTCAGAATTCCCGATAAAGAAGAAATTATTAAAAATATTTAAACGAAATTCTATTCCAAAATAGCGGCCACACCCGGCAGCGTTTTACCCTCGATATATTCAAGCATGGCACCGCCACCGGTTGACACATAACTTACCTTATCCGCCAGGTTATATTTATTTATCGCTGCTACAGAATCGCCTCCGCCAATTAGTGAAAAAGCGCCTTTTGCGGTCGCGTTGGCAATGGCATGGGCTACTTCACATGTTCCTGACGCGAAATTATCCATTTCAAAAACACCCATAGGACCATTCCACAAAATGGTGGATGAACTTTCAATCACATCTTTAAAAGCTTGTCCTGTTTCGGATCCAATATCCAGTCCCATCCAGCCATCGGGAATTTCATTCGATTTGCAAAATTTCCGGTTGGCATTATTGTCAAATTTATCAGCAATTACTGCATCAGTTGGAATATGCATAGTTACTCCTAATTCATCCGCTTTCGCCATAGCTTTTTTAGCTGTTTCTATCAAATCGTCTTCTACAAGTGAATCGCCGACTTTTCCACCTAAAGCTTTTATAAATGTGAACATCATACCTCCGCCAATTAAAATATGATCTACTTTATTAAGCAGGTTATTGATGATCTCAATTTTACCGGAAACTTTGGCACCACCTAAAATAGCAATAATGGGTTTTTTTCCTTCGGCTAGCACCTTATTAATGCTGGCAAGTTCGTCACGCATGATATAACCGAACATCTTATCATGTGGAAAAAATTTAGCGATAATTGCTGTGGAAGCATGTGCGCGGTGTGCCGTTCCGAAAGCGTCGTTCATATATACATCTGCCAGGCTTGCCAGCTTTTTAGCGAAAGCTTCATCACCCTTAGTTTCTTCCTTATAAAAACGCAAATTTTCCAGTAATAAAACCTGGCCGGATTTTAATGCAGTTGCTTTTTCTTTTGCCTGCTGCCCAATGCAATCATCTGCAAATAGCACGTCAACACTTAATTTATTTGAAAGATAGGTGACAAGGTGTTTCAATGAGAATTTTTCTTCAGGACCTTCTTTTGGCCGTCCAAGGTGCGACATCAAAATCACAGCGCCTCCTTCGTTCAACACTTTTTTAATGGTGGGAATAGCGGCTCTGATCCTTGTATCGTCAGTTATTTCAAAGTGCTCGTTTAAGGGCACATTAAAGTCAACCCGGATGATTACTTTTTTTCCGGTAAAGTCGTAATTATCAATATTTTTCTTCATAATATATTTGTATGAAACTTATATTCGTACAGGTGGCAAAATTATAAAATAGTCGATAAGAAAGCTTTCTTTTATTATTTGAATTTTCGATTAATTAAAATGACCATATCTCTGTCTGACTTCTTCAAAAACTGTATTTTTGTTCATATTGAAAATTACATAGTATGGATTTATTTCGAGGGAATATACAGTCAAAACTGCCCCAAACCGGCACATCTATTTTTGCCGTAATGACGGGCCTTGCAAAGGAACATAATGCAGTTAACCTATCGCAAGGGTTTCCTGATTTTCCTATTTCTGAAGAACTGATAGACAGGGTTACATACTATATGAAATCGGGTTATAATCAGTATGCATCCATGACAGGAGTGGCTGAATTGAGGAATGCTATTTCGCAAATGTTTAAACTTAATCATGGTGCCGATTACCATCCTGATAAGGAAATAAACATAACAGCGGGTGGTACCCAGGCATTATATGCCGCTATTGCTGCTTTTATTCGTAAGGATGACGAGGTTATTATTTTTGAACCGGCTTATGATAGTTATGCCCCGGCAGTGCAACTCAATGGGGGCATTGTTAAATATGCACAGCTCGAATTTCCCGGGTTTAGAATAAATTGGGATGAATTGCCCAGGATGTTCAACCATCGCACAAAAATGGTCATCATTAACACACCCCATAATCCTACAGGCAGTGTGTTAGATGAAGAAGATATGCTGCGGCTTGAAAGAATGCTCAAGGGCAGGGATATTGTTGTGCTGAGTGATGAAGTGTATGAACATCTAATTTTTGAAGACATACAACACCAAAGTGTTTGTCGGTTTCCAAATTTAGCACGTAAAAGTTTACTGGTAGGTTCATTTGGAAAAACCTTTCATGCCACTGGATGGAAAACAGGTTTTGTGCTGGCTCCTGACAACCTGATGCGTGAATTCAGAAAAGCTCATCAATTTATAGTATTTGCTTCCAATACGCCTGTACAGTATGCCATATCCGATTACATTACCAATCCGGCCAACTATGAATACCTGGGCCAATTCTATCAGAAAAAGAGAGACCTGTTTATTGAGAAAATTAAATCTTCAAGGTTTAACATTTTGCCATGCTACGGCACGTATTTTCAGTTATTGGATTACAGCGGCATTTCTGATGAAAACGAAATGGATTTCGCGGTAAAGCTCGTAAAAGAACATGGCATTGCAGCCGTGCCGGTTTCACCATTTTACCACAATAAAAGTGACCATAAAGTTTTGAGATTTTGCTTTGCCAAGCAACAGGCCACCATTGAAAAAGCAGGAGAAATATTATGCAGGATTTAAAAATTCTTTGTTTACAATCGGATATTATTTCGAATGATCCTGAAAGAAACCGGGAGTTATTTGAAATAAAGATCAGAAACCATGCGGAAAATCATGATCTTATTGTACTTCCCGAAGCATTTACCACAAGCTTTCAGGTGGATCCTAAAGAAAGAGCCGAAACTGTAAAAGGTAAAACCGTGACGTGGATGCAGCAAATGGCATCGAAAACAGGAACGGTAATTACCGGCAGCTTGTTTATTGAAAAGGGCGGAAAATTCTTCAATTCGTTGATTTGGATGAGGCCTGATGGCAGCTTTGAAAGCTACGAAAAA
>JAZBOW010000335.1:0-2186 GCA_036351335.1 Bacteroidales bacterium
CATTAGCTACACAAAGCGGATTAGTATAAAAATATCCTTTCCCATTGAGGCTGACACCCGCCAGAAGACTATTGTACATTATTGTTTCCATGAGGTCTGCATAACGAGCATCTCCTGTTATCTGCAACATTCGCCAGTTCCAAAGCAGGTTACCAATGTTTGCACATGACTCGTTATGAGCAGTAATGTTTGGAAGTTGGTATTTTTCACCATAAGCCTGATGTACTTGCTGAATAGATGGCTGATCGTAGGTCTTACCATTTGGAGAAACACCATCGTAAAGAGCTCCGCAAGCTCCTGTAATGTATAGTTTTCGCTCCACCAAATCATGCCAGATATGATTCAGGGCAATAATTAACGAATCATCGCCGGTTTCGGCATATACATCGGCTACACCTGCATACAGGTAGTTGGCGCGAACAGCATGCCCATTTGCTTTGGTTTGTTGTTTGAAAGGAATTCGATCCTGGTTGTGGTCAGTTCCATCTTCAACCAAACTGCGAATTTCAATCAGACTTTTCGCCAATTCCAGATATTCAGGCTTTTGGGTTGTGCGGTAAATTTCTACCACACCCATATAATGCGATGGGCAAATGGCATTTCTGGCTAATTGTGCAGAAGCTGTTTTATAAAAATTGTAAAGATAATCGCATGCTTTTTTTGCAATTTCCAGCAATTCGGTTTTACCTGTGGTGCGATAGTGAACACATGCAGCTGTCATCAAATGCCCCATGTTATAGGTTTCAAAATCAAGACGTTCGTTAAACTCATGTTGAACATCCGGATTTTTCAATTCTTTAATAGAAGTAGGAGTGTGAATATATCCGTCTTCACGCTGAGCTTTACCTAACACAGAAATGATTTCATCAATTTGCACCTGAAGTTTTTCATCCTTGGTTAATGCAAAAACCACAATTTCGGCTTCCAGCATTTTATAAAAATCACCATCATGAAATGGTGGCCCAACGTGTGATCCGGTGTCGAGCCCGGCAGCAATTTTAAAGTTTCTGTATGCATGACTAATTTCATCATCAAGATAACATCCCATCATATGAGGTACCATTGAATTTTTGCAAACTTCAAATCGTTCAGCCCAAAATCCATCGGTCCATTTAACATCGCCTATGTTAATGCTTTTAAGTTTGGCAAACGGGCTGTTTGCAGTGTTGGTTAATGCTTTTTCCTGGGCAAAAATATTCGCAAAAACCACTAGAAGAGAAATAGCAAGTACTGATGATTTTAGTTTCATTTCAATCGAATTTTGATTCAAAAACAGTTGTGCCTGAGCCAACCTCATGTATTGAATAATTATTTTCTTTTTTAGGAACAAAAACAGTTGCTGTTGTATTGGGTGGAACGGTAACGGTTAATTTTAACTTTCCGTTTTCTTGTTCCCAACGTGATTCTATCGTGCCATACATACTGTTAAGCGTAGCTTTGGCAAAATCAAGTTTATTTGTTAATTCCGGTTTGATAATTATTTTTTTGTATCCCGGAACATCAGGATGAGTCTGTATGCCTGCCGCCCTGGTATAAAGCCAGTTTCCAATGGCTCCGTAGGCATAATGATTAAATGAGTTCATACCGGCGTTCTGGAAAGTGCTGTCGGGTTTTATGCCATCCCAGCGTTCCCAGATAGTTGTAGCTCCCATGGTTACCGCATATAGCCACGAAGGATATTTCTTGTTAAAAAGAAGTTTATATGCCAGGTCGGTTCTGCCGATATCTGATAAAGCATCGCAAAGTACAGGTGTACCTAAAAATCCTGTTGTGAGGTGTTGAAAATGATTCACATTTTCTGCAAGTTGTTCAGCGGCGGTTTTAAGATATTCATCAGGTATTAAGCCGAATTGTAGTGATATGGCATAGGCTGCCTGTGTGTTGGAAAGCAAACGTCCGTTTGGAGTAATAAACTCGTTTTTAAATGCTTCTTTTATTTTAGGAAGTAGCAACCTGTATTTTTCCGCATCTTCTTTTTCCCCGATGATCTCTGCAGTTTTGGCCATCAGCGAAGTCGAGTAATAAAAATATGCAGTAGCAATCAGGTCTTTTTCAGTATGTGCACCTGCAAATCCATAATCGGGAGCATTGTACACGTAGCTCGAATATTCAGCAAACGAAAGCCAGTCGCCAAAGTGAAATCCAGTGTTAAAAAGACAACTGTCGCCTGCTTCCCGTATCATATA
>JAZBOW010000336.1:0-3156 GCA_036351335.1 Bacteroidales bacterium
CCTGTTTTAATATCAATTCCCGAATGAAAATGATTGGAACGCAATTCGCCAAAAGTGCCGGACAGGTAAATGGGAATTCCGAGTGGCGGCCTGAAATAATCTTCAGGATACATTCCTTCCTGCGCCTTCATATTTAAAGCACCAAGAGTCATCAGAATCATCACTATGAAGTAGTGTTTTGTATATCTTTTGTTTTTGAAATTCATAAGTTATTTTGGCAGTGTCCAATGGTCATTTATAATTCCGGGAGCAAAAATAGAATTTTCAATGCAGTATTTTTTCCACATCTTAAGTACATATCAACTATTTGTTTTTAGTAAGTTTGCATGAAATTATTAGGAACCATGAAAAGCATTAAATACCTACCGGTATGTTTATTGGCGCTCACTTTTCTTTATTCTGCCTGCAAAAAAGATGACAATGGCGATAATGAAAAACCATATATTGAAATGTTGGGTTATGCGAGCATCAATCATTCATTGGGTATGCCCTATAATGATGCCGGTGCCATTGCCTGGGATATTACCATGGAAGGCGACACGGTTGACATTTCGGACCGGCTGGTTGTTGATAACAAGGTAAATGTAAATACTGCCGGCACCTACTACGTTACATATAATGTTTCTGATGAAGCGGGTAACGATGCCGATGAACGTAAAAGGACAGTTCATGTGGTGATTGGCAAATAGAAAAAAGACCAACTTAATGATGAATAAAGATGGATCATGAAACCGCTGAATTACCGGTTCAAAGCGGGAAGAAAAAAATTCTTTTCATCATCAACCCCGTTTCGGGAGGCAGGTCATCGAAAAAAATCCCAGACAAGATAAAATCCGGTATTGATACCAACAAATATTCATTTGAGATTCAATTTACCGAAAGAGCCGGCCATGCACGTCTGCTGGCTACAGAAGCACTTGACAATAAAACGGATGTTATTGTGGCTGTGGGTGGCGATGGCACCATGAATGAAGTTGCTTCCTGTTTAATTCACGGCGATTCATTACTGGGAATTATTCCTGTTGGGTCAGGAAACGGATTGGCGCGCCATCTCGGGATTCCTTTAGCTGTCAGCAAAGCCATACAGTTGATCAACAAGGGGCACTACCAATTGATTGATACTGCTATGGTGAACGATAAATCTTTCATCAGTATTGCAGGTGTGGGCTACGATGCCCTGATCGCGCGAAGATTCAGAGAAAGTAAAAAGCGTGGGTTTACCAGCTATTTGAAAATAATTGCCGGTTCATTTCTTACTTATAAACCCAAAAAATACAAAGTAACTTCGAACGGCAAAACGCTTATTACGAAGGCATTGTTCATATCCTTCGCCAATTCCAACCAGTTTGGTTACAATGCGCAAATTGCACCAAAGGCAAAGCTTAACGACGGATTGCTGGATATTTGCATCGCTCAAAAACCCAGCTTGTTTGAGATGCCGTTAATTGCAAATCTTGTACTTTTGAAGATGATTGACAAATCGCCACATGTGAACATCATACCTGCTAAAGAAGTTGTCATCGAACGAAAAAAAGGCAGGTATGTGAATGTTGATGGCGAAGCTTTAAAAATGGATAAAAAATTAAATGTAAAGGTTATACCTTCATCATTAAAAGTAATTATACCCGAATATGGCAAAAAAGAAAAATAACCAGCGAATAGTATACTCTACCAATCCTGATTTTGTCCCTTACAATGATCATATTGAAAATGAAATAGAGACCCTTCCTCCCGGCCAGCAAAGGCTGATTGTGAGCCTTGATAAAAAACAGCGCAAAGGAAAAAAAGTGACCCTCGTGGCGAATTTTACAGGCACTGAAGAAGACCTGAAAGAACTGGGCAAAACCCTCAAATCGAAATGTGGTGTGGGTGGCAGTGTAAAAAATGGCGAAATATTGATCCAGGGCGATTTCAGGCAAAAAGTAAAAGACCTGCTCGAAACCTCCGGTTACAAGTGTAAACTCTCAGGCGGCTGATATCAAAAATGATCCTTAAATTTGGCATTTCTCAAACAAATCAGAAACATTAATACATTTCCAATATGTATAAAATAACACTTTTGTTTATATTATTGATAATTGTTAGCAGTGCTGTGACCCAGGAAACGAATGGCACCTTAAACGATGAAACGCTGCAAAGGCTCAAAGACAGTTTCAAAAAAACACCCGAAAATACGGCGCTTGTAAATGCGGTTACCCACAACGACATCAATACACTAGCTGACAGCCGTAAAAACGATGGCAAAATCAATCATCTGTTTTCTGATGTAGTAAAAACCAAAGCGGTCACCAACCAGAAATCATCCGGACGTTGCTGGCTCTACACAGGCCTCAACACATTGCGGCCCATGGTTCAGGATAAATATGCACTGGACGAATTTGAATTCTCACAAACCTATAATTTCTTTTGGGACCAGTTGGAAAAAGCGAATTTATTCATGGAAATTGCCATCAGCACGGCCCATCTTCCCATGGATGACAGAAAAGTAGAATGGCTGTTTAAGAACCCGATTGGTGATGGCGGCCAATGGACCACATTTTCAGATATTATTAAAAAATATGGTGTGGTTCCTAAATCAACCATGCCCGACACCTATCAAAGTGAAAAAACTGCTATGATGCGTCGTCTGCTTAGCACTAAGCTTCGTGAGGATGGACTTGAGTTGCGCATGCTGGCATTATCCAAAATGCACGAAGGGCACAAGATAGAAGCCAAAATGAAGATGCTTGAAGATATTTACAGGATACTTGTTCTTTCGCTTGGTGAGCCACCTGAATCATTTGTTTGGCAATACAAAACCAAAGATGGAAACATCAGTGAACCAAAAACTTACACCCCACAGGAATTTTACAATGAACTTATTGGCATCAATCTGGATGAATATGTGATGTTCATGAATGATCCGATGCGGGAATACAACAAACTTTACGAAGTGGAATTTGACCGGAACCTGGTTGAAGGTGCCAACTGGAAGTACATCAATTTACCAAATGACCAGATCAAAGAATTTGCTAAAAGATCCATCCTGGGCAACGAAGCCATGTATTTCTCTTGTGATGTAGGCAAACAACTCGACAAGAAGAACGGAACGCTGGACTTAAACAATTACAATTATACGGACCTTTTTGGTGTTGATTTCGAAATGGATAAAAAAGA
>JAZBOW010000337.1:0-3564 GCA_036351335.1 Bacteroidales bacterium
GGCAGATAAAGATATCTTCAAAGCGAAACAAGCACGTTTTATTATTGAATTAATTGAGTCCAACCATAAAAATGTGATAGGTGCCATTGATCTTTTTGACATTGAATCGAAACATCAGAGGGCCGGAATCGGTATAATGATTATTGAAGAAAGAAGGGGTTTCGGTTTTGCGGGTACAGCACTGGATATTTTGATCGATTATTCGTTCAGCCATCTGGAACTGCACCAGCTTTATTGCAATGTTGAAAATGATAACTTAAAAAGCTTGAAGTTGTTTAAGGAGAAAGGATTTGTTGTTTCCGGGGAGAGAAAAGAATGGAACAAAAGAAACAATAAATGGGTCGATGAATTGTTTTTACAGTTGATCAAAAAATAAGGAAAGAATAACAATCTGAAGTCAGGCAAATTTGAATATAAATGGCGTATTATCATTCCAGTTACGGGTCACCTAAAAAGAAAAATGGAAAAGGAAAACGGATATTTTTCTTTTTTCTGCTTTTTCTTTTTCTTGTCGCAGCAGGGGCAGGCTACTGGCTCTATAATATTGTTTTAAAACCCAATGTCTGGACCCCAAATAATCAAGCAGCAACCATTACTATTCCCACCGGGTCTGATTATGATGATTTAAAGAATATACTTTATTCGCAGGGATTGATTATTCACAGGCAGAATTTTGAATGGCTGGCTGAAAAAAAGAAATTTCCCGATGCGATAAAACCGGGAAGATACCTGATTGACAGCACTATGAGTAATAATGACCTGATCAATCTGCTTCGTTCTGGAGAACAGTTTCCGGTTCAGTTGATTTTTAATAATATCAGGGATATTTACCAATTGGCAGAAACGGTTAGCAAACAGATAGAGGCAGATTCAGTATCAATCATTCAATTGCTAACTGACTCAACTTACCTCTCCTTGCATGGACTGAAAAAAGAAACAGCACCCATCTTGTTTATCCCGAATACTTATGAAATGTATTGGAACACTTCGGCTGAAGGATTCTTGAAAAGGATGCATGGAGAATATATTAAGTTTTGGAATGGCGAAAGAACCCGGCTTGCAAATGAAATTGGTTTAACAATTGCCGAAGTAGTTACACTGGCATCTATTGTTGAAAAAGAAACCAACAAGAATGCTGAAAAATCCATAATTGCGGGTGTTTATATGAACAGGCTGAAAGCCGGATGGCGCTTGCAAGCCGACCCGACGGTTATATATGCCATTGGTGACTACTCGATCAAACGTGTCCTCAATGTACATAAAGAAGTTCGATCACCTTACAATACATATCAGTTTTTCGGATTGCCTCCCGGACCCATCTGCATACCTTCAATTGCTTCTATCGATGCTGTTTTAAACTTTGACCGTAACAATTATTTATTCTTCTGTGCCAAAGATGACATGTCAGGATATCATGTGTTTGCAAAAACCAACCGACAGCATAATATTAATGCCAGGAAATATCAGGAGGCATTAAATAAAATGGGTGTATATAAATAATTCTTAGAAAGTATGAAGGCTTTTAAGGCGTATGATATCCGGGGCATTTGGGGTGAAGACTTGGATCAGGATATTGTATATAAAGTTGGATATTTCTTCCCGAAAGTTATTCCTTGTAATAAAGTTTTAATAGGTCGTGATGGCAGAACATCGTCAGATGAAATGTTCAAAGCACTTAGCGATGGACTCTCTGATGCGGGCGTTGATGTGTATGATGCCGGGTTGTCAACCACGCCTATGATATACTGGGGCACAGGTAAATTCGCTTTTGACGCTTCCATCATGATCACAGCTTCGCATAATGGGGCAACTTATAACGGACTGAAGTTATCAGGAAAAGATGTTGAACCTGTGGGCTATGACAATGGACTTAACATCATTGAACTGCTGATTGAACGAGGCGTTGAAATTGTGAAAAAGACTAAGGGTTTGATAAAAGACTTTCCTTTGCAAGACCATTATTTACAGTTTCTGAAAACATACATGGCAGATTTCTCTAGCTTAAAAATAGCCATTGATTGTTCAAATGGGGTGGCATCTTTATTAGCGCATGACTTATTCGGCCCAACAATATATTATCTGAATGATACAATTGACGGTGCTTTCCCCGCCCATGAGCCCAACCCGCTATTACCTGAAAACCAAGATCAAATAAAAAAAGCGGTGCTGGATAAAAATTGCGATATCGGCTTAATATTCGATGGGGATGCCGACAGGGTGATGTTCATTGATGAAAATGGGCATTTTATTTCGCCTGATCTGATCATTGCCATATTAGGCCATTACTTTTTTGAAGAACGAAAAGAAACCGGCAAAGTAGTGCAGGATATTCGAACATCGAAGGCTGTAGCAGATTACTTGCGGCAGTTTGAAACAGAAGTGGTTACATGGAAGGTGGGCCGGGCTTTTGGCGCTACCAAACTGAAACAGGTTGACGGCATTTTCGGGGGTGAACTGGCAGGCCATTACTATTTTAAGGACTTTTACTATTCTGATAGCGGCATGCTGGCAGCTTTGCTGGTAATACGTGTAATGCTGGCTTTTAAGGAAAAAGGAATACCTTTTTCACAAATTATAGCGCGTATTTCAACATATGCAAACACTGGTGAGGTGAATTTTAAAATTAAACATAAAGCAGAAGCCATGGATGCGGTCAAATTTCATTTTATGAAAAACGAACCGCCCATAAGTTTCCTGGATGTGGATGGTTACAGGCTCGATTTTGAAAATTGGTGGTTCAATATCAGACCATCCAATACAGAGCCATATTTACGTTTTTTGGCAGAAGCTAAGGATCAGAATTTATTGGATACAAAAACAAAAATTATCTTTGATATTATTGGAAAGTTTTCCTGATTATGAATTACAAACTACGTTACAAATTGGGGATTAAACAATTTGTATTGACAGCAACCTTCCTGATTTTTTCAATGACACTTTCATCTCAAAATGATACCTTGGAAAATGATACGATCAACAAAAAAAGACTGAATACTGTTATCTACGGAAGCGCTGCCGCTTACACAGTTTCCATGGTCGGACTTTATTATATTTGGTATAAGGACAATTTGGAATTGCCATTTCATTTTATTGACGACAGCAAATACTGGTTACAAATTGATAAAGTTGGGCATGCCACTACAGCTTATACACTGAGCAATTATGCTTACTGGTTATTGAGTTGGTCGAACGTGCCTGAGAATAAATCGATTGGATATGGCGCCATGATGGGATTCGGCGCTATGACTGTTATTGAAATATTAGATGGATTTTCAGCGGATTATGGTGCCTCATGGACAGATTTAGCTGCAAATACACTTGGAACAGGATTGTTTGCGGGCCAGCAATTTTTATGGCATGAACAGCGGTTCAGGCTCAAATTTTCATTCCACCCAACCGAATATGCGCAATATATGCCTGATAAACTTGGTCATGGACCATTTCAGTGCTGGCTGAAAGATTACAATGGGCAAACCTATTGGCTGTCAGCAAACATTCAGTCTTTTATTAAAAAGGAAACGAAATTTCCTTCATGGATCAATGTGGCAGTGGGATATGGAGGTA
>JAZBOW010000338.1:0-3035 GCA_036351335.1 Bacteroidales bacterium
AGACTCCATTTCTTATGGTTGAGGAATTCTTAAAAAATGGCTATCGCTTGGTGGCCTACATAGGTCTACACAACAGCCCTACCTGTGGTATTCACTGGGGTAAACACAAGGTGAACAGATACAGTACAGAATCACCCATGCCGGTTGATAACCCTGATCCAAAAGAGCCGGTACTTATGGGTATTATGGCAGAGATCCTATCTGAAAAATTTCATGCCTTGAATATGGATGTTCCCTTCCTAGAATTGCCGATTCAACAGCCACCTGAATCGGAACAAAGGACCAAATTCTGGATTGACTTAAAGCACTTGGTGGAACCACGCAATCCTGAATACATGGAGCAGAACGGAAATTGAAAAATTGAAGTTGAAGGGGAGGAAGAACGACAGTTGCTGGAAGCGACCATCCAGGCTCAAACGAGTTTCAATAGTCATGTCCACCATGCCAGAGGTATAACTAAACACCACTTTGCTCTTTTCGTTAACCATCTCATAGATACACTTTGAGATCGCTGAATTAACGATCAAGACGTTACTGATATAACCAGCAGAATTAGTACTTACGCTGACGAAATCACTGGAGAAATTAGTTCGCTAAATTTTTTATGAATATTATAACTCTGTTCTATTTTAAATAATTCAATGACTTTTTCTAAAAAGTAATAAGTTGAACTGATAATTAAAAAAGACGCAAAAAGCATGTAATAGGACCAGCCACCAGAAATAACACTTCCCGGCGCATTCTTAGCATGCTCTGAACAATAATATCGCTTTGTGCGTCTCCCCCAAAAACTTTTTTCCCCATATTTTTTATTTCCGAATATTAAAATTTTAATTGGACTCATGATACATCACAATTAGGCTACTATTTGTCACTATTTTAGTCAAACGTTGTAATTGATAAATCTCGGTCCATCCACCAGGATTACCGTTTGCATAAAGAGACGTAATGGATATCCCATTAAATTGACCCCGAAAAAACTGTGATGCCTCCAACGTATCTGACAAATATTCAGCCTCTTAAAATGTCAGATACTGATCAACGTATCTGGTTTTTGAAATCATCGGAAGGCATCGAAAAGATTATAACATAAATCCGTGGGGTGAATCTCAAACAATCACAACATTGCCTTACAATAAACGCGGTGACTTTTGACTTGGCATCGTCAGCATTGTGACACTAATTTGTAATCATTGCCAAACATAGGGTTTGACACTCCCTCAGATAGACACTATTTTATAATGTTTAAATTCTTACACTTTTGCTGTTCGATGTTCAAGTCCAAATTGATCTGGTATTTAAACCAGACAGTTATCTGAATAATAATACTTGATTCTCATCCTCTATATACCATTCTTTCTGAAACATGCATTAGTTATTTCTAAGCTTTAAACTGAGAATCAGGTGCAGAATCAATGGAGATACCACTCAAATTGTGCATAGCTCGCTTCTAACAGAATTTTGTTCCCTCTGTTAGGAGAGTAAATCTATAGCAAGAAACTCCTTTTATAAGTGACCAATTCCTGTTCAGGATAACAGCCTTTACTTGATCGAATATCAACTTATATAAAATTAGGAGGGAATATTATGTTTGCACGAGTTACCATAACACAAACAAAAATGGATAAGATCGATGGAGCCATAAAGCTTTATAAGGATGGCGTTGTCCCTGCAGCTAAATCACAAAAAGGTTACCGTGGTATCTATCTATTCACTGATCGAAAAACAGGAAAAGGTTATTCTATTTCCTTATGGGAAAATGAAGCGGATGCCATAGATAACGAAAAGAGTGGCTACTATAAGGAACAAGTTGGAAAGTTCGCAGATTACTTTTCAGCGCCTCCTGTTCAAGAAGGCTATGAAGTTACTGTTAAAGATTAAAATAGAGTAAATTAATATGAGCCGTTCACTAAAGCTGATCGGCTCATTTCTTATTTAGATCTGTATTTCAAATAGCAGATTGCTCCGGCGTATATGCAAAATATTTAAATCTTCAAATGTACAGATACTGTAAACTAATCACCAGAATTTGACCGATTGAATATCGGGACTATTAATCGTCAGTTCCGAACGCACAGTTATCGTTGTTTGCATAAATTAGATTGTTGCCATCGAGGGGGTCCTAAAGATTGAATTGAATAATCGAACTAAACACGCTCTAAAATTATGCCGTAAAGGGCTCTCTTTCATCAAGATAGGCCAGGAACTGGGTATCGGTCGCGAGCGTGCCCGGCAAATAGTCAGAAAATACCAGCGTCATCTTAAATTAATGGAAGATCCGTTTGCGTTGAAAATGAATGAACTGAGTCGCCTGGGAGATGCCACGAGGATATTGAATGCCCTTAAGGGTAATGATTTTTACGACGGAGACCCTGAAAAACTGGCCAATTACAAGCCGGAAGATTTAATGAAAATCCGGGGATTGAATATTAAAAGCGCCGCTGTTATTGCCAAGGCATTGGAAAGCATGGGGATTTTTGGGGATGCGGAGGAATGGTTGAGGTGAATGGGTTGGGAGAACCTATGATAGCGACTTATATTCCATGGCTTTTATTGGTGTCAGGAGCGATTGGGGTGGCGTTAGGCGTCAATCGTACCCTAAAACGCAAAGAAAAGGAGAGCAAGCTTCTTCAGGTGATCTCCTTTTTAGTGGCGGCGATTCTTTTGGCGGCCCCGGTGGCGTTGGTGTTGCAGAGCGGGAAAGGCTCTGAGGTGTCGGGGATATCCATTCTTCTGGCATTGCTTTTAGGCATCTGCCTCATGAGTCGTGCCTTAAAAAGTCTACCGATAGCATTCATTGTTGTGGCAGTAATGGGTACTGGACTGTTCTGGCTATTCTCCTACTTTAAACAGTTCAGCTTCGCCGGAGACATACCCACCCAGACAACCGCCCTGGTAATAACCGTCCTGTTATTAGCGGTTTTTGGGATCAGTTTTTTTATTGAAAAGACGATCGACCTGTTCTTGGGGCTTTTAGGGTTGGGTCCAATCGTGTTCATTGTGGCTGCAGCTGCTTTCCTCCAGGGTCTCCTTAT
>JAZBOW010000339.1:0-5796 GCA_036351335.1 Bacteroidales bacterium
GGTTTCAATCTTTATCTCAGCCACTCCAATGTTAGTATAATAATTGGTTATTTTTCCGACATACATTTTGCGTACGGTTGCCTGGTTCCCATAATCTTCAGTCCACTCCCCTGTTTTTCTGCCCAGGTAGTAGCCATCCCAAAATCCACGATTATACACTTTTGCCAGTCGTTCATTCCATTGGTTAATTTGCTCCTGGTTGTATGCTCCTTCAAACCATGCATTAACGGCTTCGCGGTATACCGAAGCCACGGTTTTTACATATTCAGGCGACCGGCCACGACCTTCCAGTTTCAATACCCTCACCCCGGCATCCAGTATTTTATCCAGAAATGACACCGTATTCAGATCTTTCGGCGACATGATGTATTCGTTGTCAATTTCCAGTTCGATGTCGGAATCTTTTTCTTTTACAATATATTTCCTCCGGCATTGTTGCAGGCAGGCACCCCGGTTGGCTGATGAATTCAGGTTATCAAGGCTCAGGTAACATTTACCCGAAACCGCCATACAAAGCGCGCCATGAGCAAATACTTCAATCTGCACCTGTTCGCCGGATGGCCCGGTTATATTTTGATCTTTGATCGCTGTAGTGATGGATTTCACCTGTTCGAGCGACAATTCACGGGCCGTTACCATCACATCAGCAAATTGGGCATAGTATTTTATCGCTTCAATATTGGTGATGTTGGTTTGTGTCGACATATGGATCTCTATGCCCACTGACGAAGCGTAATTGATCACCGACATGTCGGAAGCTATGATGGCTGTGATATTATTTGCTTTAGCCGCATCTACAATGGATTTCATTTTTTCCATCTCATGATCGTAGATGACCGTATTCAGTGTGATGTACGTCCGTATCTGGTTTTCCCTGCAAATGCGTTTTATTTCCTTTAAATCATCGATGGTAAAATTCTGCGACGATTTGGAGCGCATATTCAGGTTTTCTATTCCAAAGTATACCGAGTCAGCACCTCCCTGTATGGCCGCCATCAGTGAAGCATAAGAGCCGACTGGTGCCATGATCTCTATATCCCTTGCTGTCATAGTCTTTTAATTAGAGCTGCAAAAATAACAAGATAAGTAGAACATAGAATGATAATAATTTAACACTGGAATAAACTCAGGTTGCTAATTATGAATAATTTTGCTGGGACCAAAAAGGATTAAAAATGAAAAAGTATTTGAAGCTTATCTTAATCAGTCTGGCTTTTGGCCTGTTGTTTTCCTCATGCGAACATCCACATTATAAAGCCAAATATGTATTTTATTTTATTGGCGACGGGATGGGACAGGTGCAGATCAATGCAGCGGAAGCTTATTTGGCAGCAATACATGGCGAAAAAGGATTTCAGCATTTTGCCTTTACACAATTTCCGGCGGCCGGCTATGCAAGTACGTATGCCGACAACCGTTTTATAACCGGATCAGCGGCAGCAGGAACAGCTTTGGCTTGTGGTAAAAAAACCAATATTAACCGGATATCCATGAACCCGGATGCTACAGAATCCTACAAAACCATAGCTGAAAAATGCAAAGATATGGGAATGAAAGTAGGCATCCTGTCGAGTGTATCAATTGATCATGCCACTCCGGCTGTATTCTATGCCCACCAGCCTTCACGCGACAATTATTTTGAAATTGGATTAGATCTGGCCCATTCATCGTTTGATTTTTTTGGCGGAGGTGGTTTCAAATCTCCTGAAGGTGAAGTGGGTGGCACCTATATGAATGCGATTGATGAAGCCAAAAAGAACGGGTTCAACTATGTGAATACTGTTGAGGAAATTCAGTCGCTAAATAAAAATTCCGGGCGTGTCATTGCCGTGTCTAATTTGACCGAAGAAAGTGGTGCCATGCGATATGCACTTGACCTGAACGAGACCAACCTGCAATTAAGTGATTTCACGCGAAAAGCAATTGATGTGCTGGAAGGAGAAGAAGGCTTTTTTATCATGGTGGAAGGCGGTAAAATCGACTGGGCATGCCATGCCAATGATGCGGCATCAACCATCCACGAGACCATTGAATTTTCAAATGCCATTGATGTGGCCATCGAATTTTATAAAGCGCACCCGGAAGAAACATTGATCGTTGTCACCGCCGACCACGAAACCGGAGGCATGGCACTTGGTAACAGGCCCACGAAATATGATACAGATCTGGCTATACTAAAGCATCAGATCATTTCGTCTCAGGCTTTTGTGGAAGTGATCAGGGATTTCAGGGTGAACCTGACAGGTGATATAGAACAGGATTTTAAACATATGATGGAGATCATGGATTGGTATTTTGGATTGGGCAACCCGGATAAAATACCGTTGACGGAGGCAGAAATCGCCATGATTAAAAAATCTTTTTTAACAAGCCTTTATACTTCAGAAGGTGCAGAGCCTGACCATGCCTATCACGATGAAGAGCCGTTAGCTAACTTGTTGAATAAAATGATGAGCGACAAAGCAGGGATTGGCTGGACTACCTATTCGCATACGGGCGTGAACGTTCCGGTGTATGCCATTGGTGTGGGCGCTCCATACTTTTCAAACTATATTGATAATACTGATATTCCGAAATTTATCGAAGACATCATTGTGCATGGTGCACATTAGTTTTAAAACTTTTGTTAAAAATGGATATTAAAGGAAAGAAATCCCAAGGGTCCAAACTGGGTTCTGAAGCCACTTGATTTATCTGTGTCCTGTTCCTCACCATTATATTCATAAATGGTTTTTCCGGTAAACACTTCTGTCATAAATTTCATCTCAGTACCTATTGACAGGTTCGGTGTGATAAAGAAATTAACACCCACAAGCGGACTTAGTCCGTAAGAAATCTCTCTAGACCTGGTAGTATGTTCATCATCATTAATGGTATTTATGTAGCTATAATTCGTATGCGCTGCCGACAGATCGAATCCATAATAAATATTTACCCTATTGAAGGTGGAATGCCATTCGTAACCCAAGTTGAAACCGGCATCCAACATCCTGTAGCTGGAAGAAGTGGCATCATTATCGCCATTGTCAAACTTTCTGCTGTTATAGGAAAATTCGGCCGCCAATCGAACAGCTCCTTTTGGATTATGAAATTTTGATCCGGCAATCAGTTTTGTTCTTGGCGCGTTAAAATCATCAAAGTAAGGATACACCAAATCACCATCATACAGGTAATAAGGATATATGTAATTTTTGGCAAAAATATTGGCTATGGCAATATTGACCTCCGTTTTTTTGGTGTTGAATGCTGTTTTTTCCGTTTCCTGGCTTAGCATAGCGGAAGTGATACCCATTGTAAAAATAACAATGAGGAGCATTGAAAGGGTCTTTTTCATAAGAATGCGTTTTTGGTTTAATTAGTTAACGAAAAACGCCTTTGAAAAAGTATCTGAGTGCCTTTTTAATTATTTCTTTAAACCCAGTTTCAACCCCAATTCATCCAACTGCTCCTGCGCAATTACTGAGGGTGAATCGATCATGACATCACGCCCGGCGTTGTTTTTTGGGAAGGCGATGAAATCACGGATGGAGTCCTGGCCTGCAAACAAAGCCACCAGCCTGTCGAAGCCCAATGCGATACCACCATGTGGGGGTGCGCCAAATTCGAAGGCATTCATGAGAAAGCCAAATTGTGCCTGCGCATCTTCGTCTGTAAATCCGAGTACCTGGAACATTTTCTTTTGCAGTTCACGGTTGTGTATTCTAATCGAACCTCCACCAATTTCAACTCCATTGATCACCAAATCATAGGCATTGGCATTTACTTTTCCCGGATCAGTTGCCAACATGGCTTCGTGCTCTGGTTTGGGAGAAGTAAACGGATGGTGCATGGCATGGAATCGTTTGGAATCTTCATCCCATTCGAGCAAAGGAAAATCAACTACCCACAGGGGTTTGAATACCTTGGGGTCGCGTAAATTCAATTGGTTGCCCATTTCGAGGCGCAATTCATTGAGTTGTTTGCGTGTTTTTTCTGCTTCGCCGGAAAGCACCAGTATCAGGTCGCCGGGTTGGGCATTGAATTTCTCTGCCCAAACTTTTAAATCGTCCTCTGCATAAAATTTGTCGACGGAGGATTTAAACGTACCATCTGCATTGTGTTTTACATAAACAAGTCCTTTGGCGCCAATCTGTGGTTTTTTGACAAAATCTGTCAGTTTATCCAATTGTTTACGGGAATATTCAGCACATCCTGTTACATTAATACCTACCACCAGTTCGGCTTCATCAAATACATTGAATCCTTTTCCCTGGGCCACATCATTCAATTCAACAAATTCCATCCCGAAACGCAGGTCAGGTTTATCGCTGCCATATTTTCGCATGGTCTCCTCGTATGTCATGTGAGGCAGTTTTTCAATATCTACTCCTTTGACTTCTTTAAACAGGTATCTGACCAGCCCCTCAAATGTATCCAGCACATCCTGTTGTTCTACAAAAGCCATTTCGCAGTCAATTTGTGTGAATTCAGGTTGACGGTCTGCTCTCAAATCTTCATCGCGGAAACACTTTACCAATTGGAAATAACGATCGTAACCAGCCACCATCAGCAATTGCTTGAATGTTTGTGGCGACTGTGGCAAAGCATAAAACTGCCCTTCATTCATTCTTGATGGCACAACAAAATCGCGGGCGCCTTCAGGTGTTGATTTAATTAAAAAAGGCGTTTCAATATCGATAAAACCCTGGCTGTCGAGATACTTTCGGGTTTCCAATGAAAGCCTGTGTCGAAGGGAAATATTCTCACGCAACGGATTTCTTCTCAAATCAAGATAACGGTATTTCATCCTGAGTTCATCACCGCCATCTGTCTCATCTTCAATGGTAAATGGTGGTGTTTTAGAAGCATTCAATACTTTTAATGCTGTCAGATCAATTTCTATTTCACCTGTTGCCATTTTCGGGTTTTTTGATTCCCTTTCAATCACATTACCTGTGGCCTGGATCACAAATTCACGTCCCAATTTTCTGGCCGTATCCACAATCTGCTGACCCGATCTCCCTTCTTCCATCAATAATTGGGTGATTCCATAACGATCACGAAGATCAATCCAGATGAGTCCGCCTTTATCGCGAATGCGCTGCACCCATCCGCTCAATTTTACTTCTTTATTTACATCTGCAAGCCGCAGTTCTCCACAAGTATGTGTGCGCAACATAATGATCTGATTTTTATGAATAATTTGGCTGCGAAAATACGAAAAAGCAAAGGATGATTTAAGTAGCAAGGCTAAAAGTAGAGGAATTCTAATCGATCCAAAATCCAGGCTTTGTAATAGTACCCCCTTTGAGCCTGCAGTCAACACACTCCTGCGTGGGGACAGCTCTTCTTCCGCCAGGTGTTTCAATCGCGTAAATTGGATAAAATACCGGGTCAGCCATCGACAATTGCGCATAGGAGTGGAAATCACCGTTATCCAGCTCGCATACCGCATAATGAAATGGAATGGAGTTCAATGGTCGATCCACAAAAATCCTTTTCTCTGATATTCCTGCTACCATAAAATAACCTAATACAGGTTCGGTGTTATCAACCACATTATGAACATTGCCGCTAATCTGGTAGGGTTGCGATAAAAAAAGACTATTCTGTTCCGAATTTTGACCAGCTAAGCCATTCCAAAATGTATATGCTCCCTCACTGATCGTGAATTGTCTCACAAACAAACTGTATTTAACAGACAATTGCCTGGTTTCGGTATTTACGTAATTTAAAGCATATCCATTAATTTGGGGTATATTTAATGACTGTGTGCTCCCTGTAAATATACGTCCTACCCTGTAGCTTTTCCAGCAA
>JAZBOW010000340.1:0-30736 GCA_036351335.1 Bacteroidales bacterium
AGCCAGAATCACATCATAGGGCTGTAATATTTTTTTGAGCATCCTTTTTAGATTAATATTCAAAATAAACAAGTGACATCGACAGGATGCCAATGATCATCAATAACTTCACAACTGCGGACACCTTTTTATAATCTTCAGGCTTTCTCGCTTTGGTGAGCATTAAGGCAACAATAAGAAATAACAGGTCAACAACAAAGAAATAATAAAAAAGTTTTTCGAAATCCGCCCCGATAAAAAATACCTGGCACCAAATACTTAATGAAAATGTTAGAAGTGTAACTGCAAGCGCAATCCATTTCGTCTTTTTTACGCCAATAACTATCGGCAATGTTCTGCAGCCAAAACGGTCATCACCTTTAAAATCTTGTATATCTTTTATCATTTCCCTCATCAGGCTTGTAAAAAAGGCAAAACCTGAAAAGAGAAGGATCAATATATTCAGATTGGAAAATTTCTGCTGAACGCTTGTAAAAACCACCGGATCCTGGATGAGGGCAAAAAAACTAAAAAGCCAGACGATGGCGATCGTCAGTGCACTGAGAAATGCGATCACTATATTTCCGATAACCGGCTGGCATTGGTAACGTTCCGAATAAAACCACAACAATCCGGCAGCAAAAACAAATACCAGGCCGTAATTGATCTTTCCAATGGCAAACGACACGTAAACGCCAAGTAATACCCCCGAAACTGTAAATATCCAGTAAAGGATTTGCACCACATGCACCCTGAATCTCCTGCCTACCATATTTTTTCCGGGCCTATTTACCGAATCAGGATTGATATCTAACAAGTCATTCTGCAGATAACCCGCCATTGCGATCAATGACGTAGCCATTATCAACAATAAAAAGTTTATTAGGTTTAAACCTGCCTCAAAAATTCTCAAACCCAATACGGGGTTAATCACACAAAAAAGCATGAGAAACATACTTATCCATATGATCAGGATATTTGGCCAGCGTATTAGTTTTAGAAATGAGATCATCAGAAATATTTAGCGAATGTTTACCAGTGATGTGATTCGTCCGACATCCATTTGCCCTGGACCTTCAATACCTGTTCTATAATATCGCGCACGCAGCCATCACCGCCCTTTTTATCGGAAATATAGACGGATATTTCTTTGATTTCTTCAGCAGCATCGGCGGGGCAAACCGGTACGCCCACTTTTTTCATTACTTTATAATCTGGTATATCGTCACCCATGTAAACGATGGTTTCCGGATCAATCCCATTATTGGCGATATATTCATCAAAAACGATCAATTTATCTCTGATACCCAGGAATACATCCTTAATGCCGAGCGCTTCAAAACGGGTCTCAACAGATTTTGAAAATCCGCCCGAGATAACCACTACTCGGTAACCTAATTTTACGGCCAGTTGCAGCACAAAACCGTCTTTTACATTGGCAAATCGCAAGGGTTGTCCATCCATTTGCAATAGCAGATTGCCATTGGTCATCACACCATCGTAATCAAACACAAATGTTTTTACATTCGTTAATAAGGCCTTATAATTGCTCATTGTATTTCTTTGTTAACTGCTGCGCAAATATCTCATATAATTCTTTATAATCCTGATGTTTCTCTAGAAGTTGCAGATGCTTCTCAATTGTTTCTGTATCTTTTCTGCGTGCCGGTCCGGTTTGTGCCACTGACGGATGCAGCGATTTGATCTTGGAAATGGTTTCTTCAATAAGAGGCATTAAAAGAGTATGATCAATACCTTTTGACTCAAGAATATCGAAAGCCATCCTGAAAAGATAATTTGAATAATTATTCACCATTACAGCCGCCAGATGCAGGTATTGCCTTTGTTCGGAATTGATCTCAAAAACAGATGCAGAAAGTTTCGACGCTACTTTTTTCAATTGCACCAATACTTCTACCGACGAAGCTTCAAGGCAAAATGGCACGCTGGACATATCAGGTTCCCTTTGTTTTGAAAAGGTTTGTAAAGGATAAAATACGCCAAAATGTGGTCGTTTTTCAAGCACACTCATCGGGGTGATACCGGATGTATGAACCACAATCCCCTGCACCTTCAGGAAATCATGCACTACGTGTTTTATGGAGCCATCCGGTAAAGATATCACATACAAATCAACCGCCGGGTCTAATTCTCCAATCGTACGAATCGTTTTGCTGTCTGTTTTTTTGGACAATGTCCGGGCATTTTCATAAGTACGGGAATATACTTCACGAATGTCAAACCCGGCATTTTTTAATGCCAAAGCGAGATGCGTGGCTACATTGCCTGATCCGATAAAACTAATAGAATGAATCTGATCCATCATCTGCGAAGATATTATAAGTCAGCGAATTCACTCTTCAGGCTTTGCATTGCCTTGTCAATTGGATCTTTATTGTCCGGAAACCCTTTGCTTAATATCTCTTGTGCAAAAATACCGGCACTTTTATCCATTATCTCGGCGCTCATACTCGCATTGATCAATCCTGATATTTCTTCTTTAGCCGATTTGATCAATTCCCAGCTCGATGATGATATAAATATTTGTTGTGACATATTATGCTCATATTCCTCACGGACGCTCTGTAATAAAAGCTTTTGAAATTCTGATGCTTTTTGCCCCGTACTGATGTACCTTGTGATCAGGTTGGGCGGGTTGATACGCTCCAGGAATAGCGCCATTCTTTCAAATGCCTGCAATTTATGTTGGATGAGTATTTTATCAGAATTCAATTTTTTATCGATAGATAATTTGAGTCGCTGGAGGTCCTGTTCGTTTTTCAAGAAATCAAATTGTCGGGTATTATCTTTAAAAAAATGGCGCAACATCATATAAACAGCAACCAACATAATAACAAGCGGTATCGAAACCAATAATATTTCTCTGAAAAAGCTCATAATCAGGTTTTTTTATCAGGATTGAAAGTACTACAAAATAACAACATATTTTTAAACCTGCAAAGCAGAAGAAATGCTTTTAAAAAAGCCCGAAAATCAGCAAATATCCTCTAATCAATTTTCAGAACATACAGCAATAAAACCTTATATTTGCTGTCTTAAACCCGAAACACCAAATCGTTGATGGACAAGAATATATTATCTGACAGATTGATGTCGATGACAGAATCAGCCACACTGGAAATGACACGCAAAAGTCGTGAATTGAAAGATAAAGGCCTTGATGTAATCACATTGAGCATAGGCGAGCCTGATTTTAATACGCCTGAACCCGTAAAGAAAGCAGCCAAAAAAGCAATTGATCAAAATTATACGCATTATCCACCAGTTCCCGGTTTTCCGGCATTAAGAAAAGCTATTGCACAAAAATTAAAACGGGATAATGGTCTTGATTTTAATGAAAGCCAGGTGGTCATCTCTAACGGCGCCAAGCAATCCATTGCCAATGTACTGTTATGTATTTTAAATGATGGTGATGAAGTTATCGTTCCGGCACCATACTGGGTTTCGTACCCTTCGATGATTCAAATGGCTGGAGGAAAAACGGTGGTCATAAAAGCCGGAATAGAAACCGACTTTAAAATCACACCTGAGCAAATTGAAAACGCCATCACTAACCGCACCAAGGCATTTTTATTCAACTCACCCAGCAATCCAACTGGAAGTGTTTACAATAAAAAAGAATTGGAAGCCATTTCCAGGGTATTTGAAAAGCACCCCGATATTTTGATTATTGCTGACGAAATATACGAATACAATCTCTTTGAAGGGGAACATGTCAGCCTTGCTTCGTTTGAAAACATCAAAAACCAGGTGGCGATAATCAATGGCGTTTCAAAAGGGTATGCCATGACGGGCTGGAGAATAGGGTATGTAGCGGCCCCGCAAGTGATTGCAAATGCATGTAATACGATTCAGGGACAATATACTTCAGGAGCAGGATCCATTTCACAAATGGCTGCACTGGAAGCGATAAAAACTGACCCAAAACAATCGCCTGATATTAAAATGATGGTGAATGCGTTTAAAGAACGTCGTGATTTGGTCATCGATTTACTTAATGATATTCCTGGAGTGATCACCAATAAACCAAATGGCGCCTTTTACGTTTTCCCTGATGTAAGCTATTATTATGGTAAAACAGACGGTGACGTAACCATCAACAACAGCACTGATCTTTGCCTGTATTTGCTGGATAAAGCACTTGTGGCACTTGTACCGGGTGAAGCATTCGGGTCGCCTGAATGCATCAGGATATCCTATGCCACCTCAAAAGAACAAATTACGGAGGCGGTAAAAAGAATGAAGCCTGTACTTGAAGAACTGAAATAGTTTGTTTCTTAATGTTTGGAAACTTTTCACAAATAAAAGTTTATGGACAATTGTTATATTTGAATTTCTAATATGCTTACTAAATGATCACAACAGACACTATTTCCCGTTTATTTTCAGGATTTAACAACCTCAGCGCACTCATTATCGGCGATGTGATGGTAGATGCCTACTTATGGGGTAAAGTAGAACGTATTTCACCCGAAGCACCTGTACCTATTGTTAGTGTGCATAAAAGAGAAAACAGACTGGGTGGCGCTGCCAATGTGGGCTTGAATATTAAGTCGCTCGGTGCAGAAGCATACTTATGTGCGGTTATTGGCAACGACCAAAAAGGAACCGAATTCCTAGAGCTTTTGGATAACGAAGGCATCTCAAAACAAGGTATCGTGCTAAGCGATCACAGAGTGACTACTACTAAATTCAGGGTTATTGGCAATAATGCCCAGATGATCCGGGTAGATGAAGAAAACACCAAACCACTAAATAATATTGAAGCAGAAGACTTGCTCTCTAAAATATCCAAATTGTTAGAACTGGAAGAAATAAATGTGGTCATTTTCCAGGATTATGATAAAGGGGTAATCAGCCGGGAACTGATCAATGACATTGTTTCACTTGCCACTGCCAAAAATATCCCTGTGGTGGTTGATCCAAAAAAAGAACACTTTCTCGATTTTAAAAATGTAAGCCTGTTCAAACCCAACTTAAAAGAGATCAAAGAAGGACTGAAAATAGACTTCGATGAAAATGATCCTGTAGCTCTTGAAAAAGCCATCAGTTCTCTGCAGAAATCTGTAAATGCGCAGGTTGTACTGAATACTTTGTCAGATAAAGGAATGATAGTGAGATGGCAGGAAGATGGCCGGTTTAAATCAGAGAAATTCCCGGCCCATTATCGCAATATTTCAGATGTTTCAGGCGCTGGCGACACCGTGATCAGTGTGGCTGCATTATGCCTTGCTTCAGGCATTGAAGTGCCTGATATGGCTGCCATTGCAAATCTGGCAGGCGGCATAGTGTGCGAGGAAGTGGGCGTTGTTCCTATCAACAAAACAAAACTTCAGGATGAAGTAATACGCATGCTTAGCAAGTAACACATGACGCAACAACCCGCCCCAACTGGAAAAAAAGTAAAAGTAGAAGCCATGTTTAACGACATCGCTCCAAAATACGATTTTCTTAACCATTTTCTCTCTCTTGGGATCGATATACAATGGCGTAAAAAAGTCAGGAAGTTATTAGCACCTTACAAGCCCAAAACTATTCTCGATGTAGCCACAGGCACAGGCGACCTGGCTATCGAACTCAGCAAGTTGCAGCCTGAAAAAATTATTGGCCTCGACATTGCCACCAATATGTTGGATATTGGAAAGGAGAAAATTAAAACAAAAAAGCTGGATCAACTGATTGAAATGCAACTTGGAGATTCGGAGGACCTACCCTTTGAAGACCAAATGTTTGATGCTGTAACAGTAGCATTCGGTGTTCGGAATTTCGAGAACCTCCAAAAAGGGCTTAGAGAAATGAACCGTGTTTTAAAGCCCGGAGGCATTGCCGCCGTCCTGGAATTTTCAAAACCTAAGGCTTTTCCCGTTAAACAGATATATAATTTTTATTTCAAGTATATCCTGCCAGGTTTTGGTAAACTCGTTTCTAAAAGTAAAGATGCCTACACCTACTTACCTGAATCGGTAAGTGCTTTTCCAGAGGACAAGGCTTTTATAGATGAACTCAGGCATGCCGGTTTCGATAAAATTATCCAAAAACGACTGACCATGGGCATAGCTACACTGTATTCGGCACACAAATAATAATCGCGCCGAATGACTTTATATTCTTATATAAATCATGTATTTTTGCCGACCTTAAATCCTTAGGATACTAATGTCGGAATAAGGTCGTTTAATAAAAAATTATTTTTTTGAAAAAATTATTCACTATAGTTGTTGTTCTCATTGTTAGCATGGGTTTTTATAAAGAGACTTTTGCACAACGTGACAGGGTACAAAATCTGCGCAATTACAACCAGCAACCCTATCATTTTGGTTTTGTTCTTGCTGCCAACCAAATGAATTTTACCCTGAAAACAATTGACAATCTGTCGTTTGTAAAATGGACTGGAACGCAATTACCTGAAGACCCGGGTCTAGTCAATGTTGACTATGCTCAAATCCTTAGCATTAACGCCAAACCCACGCCTGGTTTCACAATCGGCATACTTGGAAGCTTGCTTTTACATCAATATGTTGATATGCGCTTTACTCCTTCTCTTTCGTTTGGTGAAAGATTTCTTACTTACGATATTTTAACAGTGAGTGGAACTGATTCTGCCCGATTTATAGTGGATAAAAATATCTCCTCCACGCTTATTGAATTTCCACTCGATTTCAAATACCGTTCAAAGCGCCTGAACAATTTTGACGCCTACATACTGGCAGGAGTGAATTATACACTTGACCTTGCCTCGCAAAAAAAAGCGGAACAAAACAGCAATACTACTACCGTTAAGATTAATAAAAATGATGTAACCATTGATGTAGGTGTTGGAATCGATTTTTATACACAGTATTTCAAATTCGGTGTTGAAGTAAAAATGGCTTACGGGCTGTTTAACTTGATAAAGAAAGAAGATAACTTGTACACCAACAGTATTGAATCTTTGAATTCAAAATTATTCCAGCTTTCTTTTACCTTTGAATAAAAAAAGAACATGGGTATCAACAAAAATCCTGTTGAAAAACAACTGTTTGACAAGCTCATTAAAAAGTCAGAGTTAAAACAAACGGTGTATCAAAGTACTTTCGACTCCCTCAATCTTTTAAAAAAGACGATTGAGCAGATGAGCCAGAATTATCAGGCCTATACCAAATCAAAAAAAGGAAAGTTCGAAATCCCCTTCGAAGTGGTTTCAAGAAGCAAATTTGAGATCGAACTTAAGTTTGGCGGTGACATCCTGCTTTTTATGATGCACACCAATGTATTCGAGTTTTCTAGGGGACACAGGGTGATGAATACTTCCTATATAAAAGAAGACAAAAGCCGATCATATTGTGGTGTCATTCATATATACAATTTTCTTTCGGATTCATTTAAATACAATCGGTTGAATGATGTGGGTTACCTTATTGGTCGGGTGTTCATTAACAAAGACAAACATTATTTCATTGAAGGTAAACGTGAATTAGGCTACCTGTTTAATAATTTCGGACAGAACGTCCTCAATAAAGAAGCCATAAAAACCATAGTTGGCGCTGCGATTGAATACACCGTTAATTTTGATTTACTCACCCCACCTTACGAAAATGTGAAAGAAGTGAGTCTTCATGAGATGGTAACAGCTCTGGATACACTTTCGATTAAAACCGGTAAACGTCTGGGTTTCAAGTTCCAGGCTGATGAAGATTAGGCTCCTTAGATGCGGGATAAACAAAAATTCATTTATTTTTTCGAAAAATTTTGGACAATAAAATATTTTATTACTTTTGCAGCCGCTGACGCAAATTAGCACCGTTCGTCTAGCCAGGTCAGGACGCCAGGTTTTCATCCTGGTAACACGGGTTCAAATCCCGTACGGTGTACAAAAGTGAAATTTACCCTTCTAATTTACAATGAGTTAGAAGGGTTTTTCTTTTTTAATTGAGGCTATTGGTTTGGTACTATTTATTTATTGCCGAAAATAGACTTCCTACACCTTTTTCAAGTAGCATCCAAACAACGATTTCCATACATTTGCAGCTTACAAATGACAAAGGAAAATCCATACAAACGGTTTGAGGAACTTAACGCCTGCGTTATCATTCCCACTTACAACAATCAGAAAAGCATAGCAACCCTTATCGCATCAGTTAAGGAATACACAAACCGGATCATCGTGGTAAATGATGGATCTAACGATAATACAACAGATATTCTCGCTACATTAGAGGGAATCGACATCATTCAGTATACACCCAATAGAGGCAAGGGTTATGCCATCAGGACTGGTTTTAAACACGCCCAGGAGCACGGATATGATTATGCCATTACAATCGATGCTGACGGACAGCATTTCGCCGATGACCTGCCTTCGTTTCTGGACACAATAAGGGAATATCCTGGCAGCCTGATTGTCGGTTCACGGAATATTGAAGCCGAAGGAATGCCGGGAAAAAATACTTTTGCCAACCGTTTTTCAAATTTCTGGTTTCGGCTCGAAACAGGCATCAATTTGCCTGATACCCAATCGGGTTACCGATTGTACCCATTAAAAGCCTATGAAAAAAGTGCCTTTATTACAAGGAAATATGAATTTGAAATCGAAATTCTTGTGAGGTCGGCATGGCGTAATATTCCCATTATTCCCATACCCGTTAAAGTATATTATCCGCCTGAAGAAGAACGTATTTCTCATTTCAGGCCATTGCGAGACTTTACAAGGATAAGCCTGCTGAATACAGTTCTTGTATTGATTACCCTTCTGGTGGTTTGGCCAGTCAAATTATTTCGCTACTTGACAAAAAATAAATTTACCGATATTGTCAGGGAACAGATCACCATCCACAATGAAAATCCGTTTAAAGTGGCTGCCGCTATTGGTTTTGGTATTTTCATGGGCATCTCCCCTATCTGGGGATTTCAGATGTTAACGGCAGCTTTTCTGGCCCATTTGATGCGTTTAAATAAAGTACTGGTGCTGCTTGCTTCTAATATATCCATCCCGCCACTTGTTCCCTTTATCATTTATTTCAGCTATAAAACCGGCGGACTTGTGCTAGGCAACAAAAGCACCTTAACAAATGAAGACCTCATTGATCTGAAAAACCAGTTACTGAACGGACAATTTTACGATTCCTTGCGGGATTTTGGATACAACCTGTTTCAATATGTGCTTGGTAGCCTGGTGTTCGGGCTGGCACTGGGATTTATTATGGCACTTGCCTCTTATTTACTATTAATTTTTTGGAAGAATAAAGCAGTTAATTCACAAACATGAGCCTTTTTTTCAATTATATATACCGGCAAATCTCTAAGCACAAAATACTTTCTCTTTTAGTGTTTATAGGTATCCTCATCATGTCCGGATATTTTACTTCCAGACTCACATTTTCAGAAGATATTACGAAAGTTTTGCCCGAAAGCGACAGGATCAAACAATTGAATTTTGTGCTCGACAACTCGGAGTTCATGGAAAAGCTAGTGTTCAATATAAGCTTAAAAGATAGCACAAGAGAGGCTGATCCTGAAATACTTTCGAGGTTCGCCAGCCGCTTTTCCGATTCTATTGAAAAAAGGTTTATTCCAGAAAGCATTCTGGCCATTGAAAAAGCGCCTGATGAGGCTCAAATGATGCAGATTTACGACTTTGTGTATGAGCACTTACCTGTTTTTCTAGATGAAGCTGACTACATTGAAATTGAGCAAAGAATAAGCGATACCGGCATCATGTATAATTTACAGGCCAACCTGAAAACGCTCATTTCTCCTGCTGGCTTTGGTGTAAAAAAAATGATCAAAAATGATCCATTACACCTCACTACCATAGCGTTGGAAAAATTTCGGTCTTTTCAGATCAGTGACAATTTTGAGTTGTATAAAAACCACTTTTTAACCATTGACAAGCGTAACCTCTTTCTTATTGTCACACCCACGTTTACAAACAATTCATCCGTAAATAAAGTGCTGTTTAGCGGCATTGACGAATTGATCAGCGACTTAACAGCAGATGATTTTAAGGAAATCAAAGTACAGTATTTTGGTAATGCAGCTGTAGCCTTGGGAAATGCCGAACGCATTAAAAAAGATATTATCGTCACGGTTTCTATTGCAGTTATTTTATTGATTATTCTAATCACGGTTTTCTTCAAGAAAAAAAGGACCTTCCTGGTTATTTTCCTACCTGTGATGTTGGGTGCACTCATTTCGCTGGCATTCATTTATTTCTTGAGATCCAATATTTCCGCCATATCGCTGGGTATCGGCTCGGTGCTGGTGGGCATTTCGGTAGATTATGCCTTGCACATTTTTTCGCATTACCGGAAAAACCAGGATATAAAACTGCTATACAAAGACATCGCTGCACCTATCGTTATGAGTAGCATCACAACAGCCGCTGCTTTCCTTTGCCTGTTCTTCATCAATTCAGAAGCGCTTAATGACCTGGGGTTATTTGCCGCGCTAAGCATTTTGGGAGCCGCATTTTTTTCGCTGATCGTATTACCGCATCTGATCAAATCAAAAACTAAAGAGCCACCTAAAGAGAATTGGCTGGATAAACTGGCCCTTTACCATTCATCAAAAAAATCTGTCATCTGGACCATCATCATAATCCTTACCATTTTTTTCTATTTCACTTCAAAAAAAGTGGGTTTTGATGCGGATATGATGAAGAATAATTACATGAGCGATGACTTAAGCAAAGCTGAAGCAGACCTGAACAGGATTACCAACCTGTCAAAAAAGACCATTTATCTTGTTTCACCTGGATTAACAATTGACGAGGCTCTATTAAAAAATGAGAATGCAAAAAATCAGATTGACAGCCTGAAACAGTTGGGCATTGTGAAAAGTGCGGTTATTTTAAATGATGTATTTAAATCTGAACTAAGCCAGCAAAAAGCTATTGACAATTGGAATAGTTTCTGGAACGTATACGGTGTAGAAACGAAAGAAAAAATAACCACAACCGGATATAATCTCGGATTTAAAGAAACAGCCTTCAGCCCATTTTATCAAATGCTGGATAAAAAGTACCAAGCCATTTCAATTGACCAGGCCGAACTTTTGAAAACCTATCTGCTTGACAACTACCTGATTGAAACGGACACGATGACAGCAGTAATCAACATCATTAAAGTGGATAGTGAAAACGAAACCATTACAACTGTCTATGAAAGTTTCCAAAACGATGATAATATATGGATCGTTGATAAAAGATTGGTTACCAGCGAGCTTGTAAAACTGCTCAATCGCAATTTGAATCAACTGGTACTCATCTCCTTGCTGGTGGTTTTTGTGATTCTACTGATCGCTTACGGTCGAATTGAGCTGACCATTATTACCATGATCCCCATTGTGATAAGTTGGATTTGGACTGTAGGTATCATGGGGCTTTTTGGCATTTCATTCAATATTTTTAATGTGATTATCTTGACGTTTATTTTCGGGTTGGGAATTGATTACAGCATTTTTGTGATGAGGGGTCTGATTCAGGGTTACAAATATGGTTTTAAGGATATATCATCTTATAAAGTATCGGTACTTTTATCGGTATTAACCACCATTTTGGGCATTGGTGTGTTGATATTTGCGAAACACCCGGCTTTGCGTTCCATTGCCACCATGTCGATCATCGGCATTACCACTGTCGTTTTTATCACCTTCACAATTGTCCCAGGTATATTCAATTGGATGGTCAGCTACAAAAAAGGATTACGCAACAGACCTATAACACTCCTCGATTTTATTTTTTCCATCATCTCGCTTATCGTATTTATCGGCGGCGCGCTTCTGATGAGCATATTTGCGCTGATCCTAGAAATTATTCCCGGAAATAAGCAGAAAAAGAAAATGCTGTTCCACATTATCTTCAGCAAACTCACCTGGTTTCTCATCTATCTGAATTTCCTGAGTCCTAAAAAAATCGAAAATCCGAATAAAGAGGATTTTAAAAAGCCGTCCATCATTATTGCCAACCACCAATCTCATGTCGACCTGATGCTGATAATGCTTCTAAGCCCACGCATATTAATTGTTACAAATGCACGCAATTATGATCATCCGGTACACGGGAAAGCAATCCGCTATGCTGATTTCCTCCCTCATGATGCCGGTTATGAAAAGTTAACGGAAATGGCAGCAGAAAAAGTAAAAGAAGGATATTCTATCATGATCTTCCCTGAAGGACACCGCAGTGATACCGGTGAGATTAGGCGCTTTCACAAAGGCGCTTTTCAACTCGCCAATACATTGAATCTTGATATTTTGCCCATTATTATCCATGGTCAGTACCAATGTTTAAAAAAGAGTGAATTTTTCCTTAAAAGAGGTTCACTTGTAACGACTATTCTGCCCAGGATTGATCTTTCAAAGAATGAATTTGGCAGCACAGTCAAAGAGCAAACAAAAGGCATTCAGACTTATTTTAAAAGTGAGTATGCCAAGGTACAGGCTAAACTTGAAACTCCGGTTTATTTCAGCGACTTCATAAAAAAGAATTACCTGTACAAAGGGCCTGTGCTTGAGTGGTACACAAAAGTCAAAATCAGGCTTGAAAAAAACTATGCTCTCTTTGATGAAATTATTCCTGAAAAGGCCAATATCACAGACTTGGGATGTGGGTACGGCTACCTAGACTACATGCTGGCACTTACATCAAAAGAGCGAAGCATAACTGGTATTGACTATGATGATGGTAAAATTGAGATTGCAAAGAATTGTGCGATTAAGAATGATCGTGTCCGATTTATTTCAGGTGATATCATTGAAATGAAATATAAAGAATCGGATGTCTTTATTTTAAATGATGTATTGCATTATATGCCTGTTTCTCTGCAGACAGCAACTATCGAGAAATGCATAAAAAGCCTGAATACAGGGGGCATGATTATCATTCGTGATGCTGATAAAAGCTTACATAAAAGGCACTTAGGGACGGTTGTAACCGAAATCATTTCTACAAATTTGGGTTTCAATAAAAAGCAATTTAACCTTGAATTCGTATCAAGACAGAAGATTACTGATCTGGCAGTTTTGCACCAATTAAAGCTCGAAATTATCGACCAAACCAAAAGAACATCCAACCTAATTTACATCCTTCACAAATAGCAAAATAGCTATACAATTATCTGTTTAACTGCGTTTTATAAATTTCCACTTGCTTTTTCCCTTGGCATATTGTATCTTTGGCTTTCAGTTTACGTATACCTCCCCGGTGGGTAAATTGAAAAAGCGAAAAACAAACAAAGCATAGATCATGAAAACAAGATTACTCATAGGAATACTGGGCCTGCTCATTATTGCATCTTCATGCAGTAAAGAGGAATTTCCCGACAGGGAAACACTGGTCGGGAAATGGGCACTTAAAGACGGCCCAAGCGATGCGTTTATCGAATTCGGCATGTGGCGCATGACCATTACCAATGGTAACACCCAGGAATACCACTATTCGCCTTTAAACAGCACGATGTATTTATACCCGAACAAATATGACGATCCTGATAATTTCAGCACACATTCCATCTATTACAACAAGAAAAAAGATGAACTTCGAATCTGGCACATTTTAAAAGAATATGGGGACAGCTCGGGCTATACCACTTTTAAAAAGCAGTAATTTGATCACTGAACACTTGGCATTTTTAATATTCTTTTTATAGTACGTCAAACTTCACTGAATAAGTTTGAATCTTTTCTTACTTTTGAATCCAACTGAAATTCATTCATTTTTCGCTAATATTTTCGCTGACTTTAAATGGAAACTGTGTATGATGTTATAATTATTGGGAGTGGACTTGGTGGTCTCGAATGTGCTACAATCCTTAGTAAACATGGTTATCGTGTTTGTGTGCTTGAAAAAAACACTAAACTGGGTGGCACACTTCATGGCTTTAAACGACATGGATGCGAATTTGGAACCGGCATGCACTATATAGGTAGTTTGGATGAAGGCCAGGTGACCCACAAACTTTTCAAATACCTCGGAATTCTTCACAAAATCCAGATAAAAAGGATGGACGCCGATGGTTTTGACCATTTTAATATAGCAGGAAAAGAATACAAATATGCCATGGGGAAAGAAGCATTCACTGAATTGCTCTCTTCCTATTTCCCCAATAAAACAGAAGAAATAGCGCAATATTATAGGGAAATTGAAATGGCGGTCAACCAAGTTGATGTGTACAATCTCAAGCCATTGAAAGATTTCGACATCAGGACGAATCATGCATTGAACACAAGTGCTTTTGAAAAAATAAAATCGATCACCCGCAATCCGCAGCTGCGTAATGTGATGGGCGCCCTGAATTTTGTGCACGCAGGTGAAAAAGAAAAAACGCCGTTTTACACACATGCCCTAATCAATAAATATTACATCGACAGCGCTTATAAACTGGTGGATGGAAGTTACCAGATAGCTTCCTCTCTAGCTGAAAACATAAAAAATGCCGGTGGCGATGTGCTTATCAAAGAAAAAGTGTCTGAATTTATTTCAAAAGACGGCAAAATCACAGCTGTAAAAACGGAGCAGGGAAATACCTTTTTTGGGAAGCAATTCATTTCAAATATCCACCCATCACTTACGATTGATATGCTGGATGGTTCGATGCTACGTAAATCATACAGAAAGAGAATTACAAATCTCGGTAATACCATTTCAACTTTTACTTTGCACCTCAAATTAAAAGACAACAGCTTTCCATATTTAAATTATAACTACCATTACTTTAAAAAAAATGATGTGTGGTATCCAACATATTATTCAGAAAAAAATTGGCCTGAGTTTTACTATTTATTTGTCCCGGCCAAATCAGATTCTGATAACTATACCAATTGCATCAGTATACATACGTATATGAAATTTGAGGAAGTTGAAAAATGGAAAGACCTGCCGATTAGACAAAGAGGTGATGCTTATGAAGACTGGAAAGCATCGAAAGTGGAAAAACTCATTCAACTCGTAAGCGAAAAATTTCCTGAAATAAAAGAAAATATTGAGGGTATGAATATCAGTACTCCCTTAACTTTGCGCGATTATATCGGCACCCCTGATGGGGGCATGTATGGCATATCAATGGACTATAAAAACCCCATGGCAACCTACGTGGCGCCACGAACGAAAATACCCAACCTGTTCTTTACTGGGCAAAATGTAAGTTTGCATGGCATGTTGGGTGTCAGCATGAGCAGCCTGATCACCTGCGGAGAGTTACTGGGCATCAATAACTTGATTAATGAAATAAATGAAACTTAACCCAAAAAATATATTCCTAAGGATTTTATTATACCTTTTAATGACATTCATGTTCGTCATTATCATTTTTACCACCTGGTATCATTTTGACACGAAAATATCAAAACCAAAGGCGAATGAATCTCTGGTAAACACATTACAAATGGAAATTTTGGGGCCTGACCAGTATCGAATCGGAAATAACTGGCTGAAAAAAAATGAATACGGCTTGTGGGAGATGTACCTGGAAGGATCGCCTTTTGAGCGTGGTGTGATCAGTGGCAAATTAACGGAAGAACTGGTATACAAGCAGGAAAAAGCCTTTGTCGACAAGATAAAAGAAATGATTCCTTCTGAGTCATACCTGGATTTTCTGAAATATTTCATCCGGTTTTTTAACCGGGATATTGATGAATACATATTGCCAGAATACCAACAAGAGATTTACGGCATTTCGTTTTCAGCTTCTGACGACTTTAATTTCATCGGCACCAAATATGAGCGGATGCTCAATTACCATGCGGCACACGATATAGGACACGCTTTACAGGACCTAATGCTCGTTGGATGCACTTCTTTCGCTTCCAATATGGGCTATGCTGACAGCAGCTTAATCATTGGTCGCAATTTCGACTTTTACATCAATGATGCTTTCGCCGAAGATAAAATTGTCTGCTTTGTAAAACCCGACAAAGGATATCCTTTTACGTTTATTACATGGGCGAGTATGATCGGGGTGGTTTCAGGAATGAATTACGAAGGGCTTACCATCACCATCAATGCCGGGAAATCGGATATGCCTCTACGGGCGGCAACACCCATTTCATTATTGGCCAGGGAAATTCTACAATATGCCTCTTCAATAGAAGAAGCCATCGAAATTTCAAAAAAGAGACAGATTTTCGTATCTGAATCCTTGCTTATTGGCTCAGCAAAAGACAACCGGGCAGTGATCATTGAGAAATCACCTTCAAAAATTGGTATTTACAGTGTACAGGATTCATATTTGGTTTGTTCCAACCACTTTCAAAGCGATGCTTTTAAAAATGACCAGGCCAATCTGGATCAGATAACCGGATCGGCATCCTTCATGCGACAAAATCGCGCAACCGAAATTATTGACCACCGAGACACTTTAAGCTACCTCGACGCAGCCACCATTTTACGCGATCGTTACGGGCTGAATGAGCAACCCATTGGCATCGGTAATGAAAAGGCGATGGCTCAGATGGTCTCTCACCACAGTGTGATTTTCCAACCTTTAAAAAGGAATATCTGGGTCTCAACAGCACCCTATCAATTGGGAGAATATTTGAATTATAACCTGAATGATTTCTTTAGCAACTATTATGCATATCCAGACATCCCTGCTTTTGACACTGCGCTTACCATACTTGCCGATCCATTCCTCTATACAGTTGAATATGTAAGTTATGTAAAATACAAAGAGGAGCGAATACACCTCAAACATGCCACACAGGGCAAAACACAACTTGAAGATGATTACATCAGTAAATTTATCGCCCTAAATCCCGGTTATTTTGAAAGCTATAAACTTGCTGGCGACTACTATGCTGCTATTGGGGATTCCGAAAAAGCACTCCATTATTACAACTATGCACTCAACAAAGATTTTGAAAAAAAGTCGCAAAAGGAAGAAGTTTTAGATAAAGTTCAATCGCTTCAAAAAAACAGATAAACAGGGAAACAATGAAGCAGCAAAAAAAAGTGATCATCATCGGGGCAGGATTGGCTGGCATGTCAGCTGGTAGTTACCTGCAGATGAATGGCTTTAATACCGAGATATTCGAATCCTACTCGATGTCGGGCGGGCTTTGTGCTTCATGGAAAAGAAAAGATTACAATATTGATGGCTGCATCCATTTTATGGAAGGTCTGGCTCCAGATGAAGTATACTATGATTTCTGGAACAACATCATCGACATGAAATCCATCGACTTTGTTTTTTTCGACAGCCATTCTGTTGTAGATGACAAAGACGGTAAAAGAATTCATTTTTACAGCAATATTGATCGGCTCGAAAAAGAATTTCTAACCAAAGCCCCTGAAGATGCAAAGCAGATTAAGAAATTCATTGGGCTGGTCAGAAAGTTCAACAAGGTACAATTACCTATCAAAAAGCCATTTGAAGTGATGACAGTCACAGACAAACTCAAAGTGGCCTACCACATGTTTCCCTACTTGAGGAGCATGCAGAAATACCTCAAGATTACCAACCGGCAGTTTGCGGAAAAACTAAAGAACCCAACGCTCAAATACGCTATTGAGACGGCATTCGTAGGCCATATGCCTTTATTCTATTCGATTATGCCACTGGTCTGGCGTAATAAAAAAGATACAGGTTACCCGAAAGGCGGTGCTGCATTAATCAGTGGCATGATGCAGGAAAGCTACCAAAAGCTGGGAGGCTTAATGCATTTTGATTCGAAGGTAAAAAAGATACAGGTAGAAAACGACCATGCTTGTGGTATCGAATTGGAAAATGGTGAAGTCCACCAAGCGGATATAGTCATCAATGCCGCAGATGGCCGCACAGCTATTTATGATTTGCTTGGCGGGAAATACAAAGACAAGAATATCTTTGAACGTTATGAAACCGATGTGTTTGAGACCATCGACAAGACACTCTATATTGCACTCGGTATCAACCGCGATTTCTCAGATATGCCGCGAAAAATACATTTTCATATTGATAAACCTATAGTTGTGGATCGAATGACCACGATGACCCACCTGGAAGTCACCCATTATTGCGATGATCCACATGCCGCACCTAAAGGAAAATCTTTGCTGGCATTGATGCCAGAGGCAAAAGACTGGGAATATTGGCAAAACCTACGACTCAATAATAAATCGCAATATAATAAAGAAAAAATCCGGGTGGCAAAAGATGTTATTGAGGCGTTGGAGAATAAATTTGGCAACATTAAAGATCACGTGGAAATGATTGACGTGGCCACCCCGGCAACTTATATTCGTTATACCAATAACTGGACTGGCGGTCAGATCAGCTGGAAAGCTACCCGGAAAACCTTTGGCAAACCCACCACCTGGCAAATTAAAGGGCTGAAAGATTTCTACATGACCGGACAATGGGCCGGTACTTCAGGAGGTTTGATCAATGTAGTAATGATGGGCAATCACCTGACCCAGATCATTTGTAAAAATGAAAGCAGAAAATTCACCAATAAAGCACAAAAAAAATGATTCCTGACAAACGCCCTCCCCGAATGGGTTTAAGGATGGATACATTGAAAATTCTAATCATTCATTAATTTTGCGATTGTATCTACTATTCAACAGTAAAACGACTATTTATGCATATTCCGGAAATAGAAAAAAAAACGATTGAAGAAATAAAACGGCACCAGGAAAGTCGGATTCCCGGATTGCTCCATTATTTAAAGGAGAATTCAACCTTTTACCATCAATTATTCAAGGAAAATTGTATTGATATCAATACTATTAAAAAGCTGGAAGACTTGACCCATATTCCTGTTACCACGAAGGATGAGTTACAGCGTAGAACAGATGATTTTTTATGCGTTCCTAAAAGCAAAATTGTTGATTTTATAACTACTTCAGGCACCTTGGGCGAGCCGGTAACATTTGCCATGACGGATCACGACCTCGACAGGCTGGCGTATAACGAATACATTTCTTTTTCATGTGCCAACACCACAACCGATGATATTTTCCAGTTGATGGTTACCCTTGATAAAAGGTTTATGGCCGGAATGGCTTATTTCCTGGGTTTGAGAAAGTTAGGTGCGGGCATCATCAGGATCGGACCGGGTTTACAGGAATTGCAATTTGAATCCATCCAGCGCTTCTCCCCTACCGGCCTGGTCACTGTGCCGTCTTTTATTCCGAAACTGATCGAATATGCTGAAAACAATCATATCGACTATAAGAGCTCCTCAGTAAAAAAAGCGGTTTGTATAGGTGAAGCAATCCGGAATCCTGATTTTAGCCTGAACACTCTTGGCAAAAAAATAACCGAAAAATGGGACATCAAACTATATTCTACCTATGCTTCAACAGAAATGGGCACGGCTTTTACCGAATGTGAAGCCGGGAAAGGCGGCCACCACCACCCGGAGATGATCATTGTTGAATTTCTGAACGAAAACAACCAGCCTGTTAAAGAAGGTGAAGCAGGAGAAGTGACCATCACAACACTAGGTGTTGAAGGGATGCCCCTGTTGAGATTCAAAACTGGTGATATATGCCACTACCATACGGAACCCTGCTCATGCGGAAGAACCACGATGCGGCTCGGACCGGTGATCGGGCGAAAACAGCAAATGATCAAATTTAAAGGCACCACACTATACCCACCCGCATTTTACGATCTGTTAAATGAAATCGACTGGATAAAAAATTACATCATCGAAGTGACTACAAACCAATTGGGTACAGACGAAATATTGATCAAAATAGGATGCGGGATGAAAAATGAACGCCAGGAAAAGATGATCAAAGATCATTTCAGGGCCAAATTACGTGTGGCGCCGGAAATAGATTTTTTTGATCCTGCTGAAATATTAAGACAACAAATGCCATCCAATAGCAGAAAACCTATTATTTTTATCGATAAAAGAACCCCTTAAAACTAAACATCATGAAAAAAACACTCTTGTTTTTACTATCAGTGCTCTTTTTAAGCACAAACTCATTTGCACAAAGTGCCGATATCTCGAATGCCAAAAGTTGGACATGGTTAGGTATCGATTACACATCTTGCTATTTCATCACATCAATAGATTTTGTTAATGCTGATGATCTGTTTGAAAAAACTAAAGCATGGAACAACCTGGTTTATACCGAAAGAGAAAAATACATTGAAAAAACTCTTAAATCCAAAAAAGTTGCTTTGTCATCGAATATGATCAAAGAAAGAAATGCAGAGATAGATATTGAAAAGAGGATCACTGATGACGAATCTTTTTATACGCATCTCGATAAAGATCAAGTTATAAAAATTGTCAGTGATTACAACATACCGGATGACCTTTCAGGTATTGGTCTTGTTCTGATTGCAGAAAGTTATAACAAATTGGAAGAATCCGGCGCTTATTATGTTACTTTTATAGACCTTGACACAAAAGAAGTGCTGAGCACTGAAAGAAAGTTGGGCAAAGCTAGAGGTTTTAGCTTTAGAAATTACTGGGCCTACACATACTATCTTGTCTTAAAGGAGATTGGGAAAGAATATTAATAAGATCAGAACGTGCAAAAATTCATTTTGATCATCATGATCAGCTTAGTTCATATGGCAGGTATAAGCCAGTCATATGAGTTAATGGTTAACATAACCGATATAGTTGAAATTAAAGGCTCTGCGCGCATTGCCGTTTTTGACAATGCCGACCATTTTAAACAAAAGGTCAACCCGACTGATTCTGCCGTTATTGAAATAAAAACGAACGAAGTATCCCATGCTTTCAAGCTCAGCAAAGGCGTTTACGCTATCGCCGTATATCATGATGAAAACAATGACATGCAACTGAATAAACGTTCATTGGGAATTCCAATTGAGGGAATTGGATTCTCTAACATAACTACAAAAAGAAAACGCCCGCCAGTTTTTAATGAGTCTTCTTTCACTTTAAAAAATGACACCACACTCCAGATTCCAATTTTTTACGATAAGAAATAGACTTTGTTGAACATTATTGAATACCGTTTGTTCTTAAAAAGAAAATACCAGAGAAGGCGGGTTCAATCATGCATATTTATCCCTAAATTTGGCGTTTTTGAATTTCTACAAAAGTGAAAAAAATTCTTGTTGTAACATATTCCCAGTCTGGACAGTTAGATCGCATTGTAAAAAATGTGGTCAACGAAATTGAGAATGATTCGACTATTAAAATCGACCATGAAAGATTGGTGCCTGAGCCAGAATTTCCATTCCCCTGGCCCGATATGAGTTTTTGGGATGCCATGCCTGAATCGGTCAGGAAAATTCCTTCAAAACTGAAACCACTGCAATTCAATCCATCTGAAAAATATGACCTAATCATACTGGGCTACCCGATTTGGTTCCTTAGTCCGCCAGTGCCATTAACTACATTTTTAAAATCTGAAGAATCAAAAAAAGTAATGGCAGGAACACCCATCATCACAGTTATTGGAGCCCGGAATATGTGGGTAAGCGCCCAGGAAGATATCAAAAAGATGATCGTTGAAAACAAAGGAAAATTAGTGGGCAACATCGCCCTCCACGACCGGCATCAGAACCTTTTAAGTGTTGTAACGATTATCTATTGGTTGATGACCGGAAAGAAAGACAAGTACTTGGGTATTTTTCCCAGGCCTGGTGTTTCAGATGAAGATATCGAACAGTCTGAGCGCTTCGGAACATCCATTCATGAAGCTTTACGTGCAGGGAATTACACCAATCTGCAAAATAACTTAAGTCAATTGGGTGCTGTAGAACTTGCCCCTGACATTACCTCTATTGAGCGCAAGGCGAAAAGGATATTTTATATCTGGTCAGGCTTCATTTTAAAGAAAGGTGGCCCAGGCGCAAAGGAGCGAATTGGTCGGCTTAGGATGTTCAAATGGTATTTGTTGTTTGTTATCTTTGCCGTTTCGCCAATCGCATCTTTGGTGTTCTATCTGACCTATCCGTTATTTTATCGAAAGATCAGAAAAAACATGGCATATTTCAGGGGTGTAGCACTCAGGTAAACATTGATTTTTGAGATGAATGTGTATATAAATAGGATTGAGAAATTTTTACCGAATGAAGCGGTAACAAATGATGAAATGGAGAGCAGGCTGGGCTTGATTAATGGTAAAACATCGATCAGCAAAGGACTTATTCTGCGAAGCAACCAGATAAAAACGCGTTATTACGCCCTGGATAAAAACGGCCGTCCTACCCATTCAAATGCCGAATTAGCCGCAACTGCCATCCGAAAATTATTCACAGGTAATTTTTCATTGGAAGATGTGGAATTATTAACTGCCGGAACATCATCTGCCGACACTATCCAGCCTTCACATGCTTTGATGGTACATGGCGAACTGGGTGGTAAAAGAAACTTTGAAGTAATGTCGGCCCACGGCACGTGCAACGCGGCCATGCAATCGCTCAAATATGCCTATATGTCTATTTTAACGTCACAAGTTTCAAATGCTGTATGCGTGGGCTCCGAAACCCTGGGATCGTGGATGCACGCCAGGAATTTCGATACTGAGATCGACAGCAGAAAAGAAATTGAAGAAAATCCATACATAGCCTTTGAGAAAGATTTTTTAAGATGGATGCTTTCTGATGGAGCCGCAGCAATGCTCATACAGAATAAGCCAAACGCAAAAGGCATTTCGCTTCATATTGACTGGATTGAAGTATCATCATTTGCCAACGAATTGGAGGCTTGTATGTATGCCGGATGTGAGAAGAATGATGATGGCAGTTTAAGCGGCTGGAAAGAAATGGAAGTGGAAGAACGAAACAAGACATCAGTATTGAGCTTAAAACAGGATGCCCGCCTGCTGCAAAACAATATTGTGGAGCGGGGAGCAGATTTCCTTAAAATATTAGCCAAAAAACATCAACTGAACATTAACGATATAGATTATTTCCTACCCCATTTGTCATCCATGTTTTTCAAAAAGAAAGTATATGAAGCTTTAGAAGCACTTGGCATGACCATCCCCTATGATAAATGGTTCCTGAACCTTTCCAAGGTTGGTAATATTGGCGCCGCATCCGCATTTTTTATGTTGGAGGAATTGTTTCATTCCAAGAAATTAGAAAAAGGCAAGAAGATATTGGTGATGGTGCCCGAAAGTGCCCGTTTTTCATATACCTTCATGCTTCTCACAGTTGTGTAGCCTAAAAAGGCCCACATCAGTTTAATAGGTCAAAATTTGTATTTTTGACGCCGGTTTCAATCTTTATCCGATTTATAATGCTTTTAGAATATTCCGATGTATTGTCTATAATCCCACAAAAACCTCCCATGGTAATGGTAGATGGATTGGTGGATAGTGATGATACAACAACTACATCGAGACTTGTATTGAATGAACAAAATATTTTTTGCAAAAACGGCTATTTTCACGAGCCAGGCCTGATTGAAAACATAGCTCAAACAGCCGCTTTAAGAGCAGGCTTTGCAGCACATCAAAATAAAAATGAGGTTGAAACCGGGTTTATCGGCGCTGTAAAAAAATTGAAGATAAATGATCTTCCAAAGGATACGAGTGTACTCCAAACAACCATCACGGTATTGACCAAAATAGCGAATGCAACCATTATCAAAGGAGAGGTGTACATTGGATCAAAATTAATGGCCGAAGGTGAAATGTCGATTTTCAAACAGTAAATGTAAAGAAAATGAAAAACAAAGAGGTACCCCAAGACGATGCGAATATGTTGCAGGGGAAATTTCGCGAGCCTGTTTATTCATTGGATAAAGACGGAAATTACACCACCGTTAAAAGTGTGGGATGGGATCCGAAGAATGCCGTTATGCAGCAGGCCTGGGACCATATCAATGAAAAAGTGGAAGAAACGAGGCAAAAAGTAATCCACGGAAAATTAAGTCCGATCGCTTACTATATGGAGAAAAATATCATGGATATTGGCTTATTATCGAAATATATGGGTGTATGGAAATGGACAGTAAAAAAGCATCTGAAGCCGAGAAACTTCAACAAACTGTCAGAAAAACGGATTGCACAATATGCCGATATTTTTAATATAACGCCCGGTCAACTAAAGGATATAAATTTACTGAAGAAATGAGAGAAGAGAAGATCATTGTAAAAGAGAAAGTTTTCGGGCACCAGCAGGCGGCGCATTGTGAAAATGGGGTGGTCTCCAATCTGCTCAGGTATTATAAAGTAGAATTAAGCGAACCGTTGGTATTTGGCATCGGTTCAGGCTTGTTCTTCTCCCACATGCCTTTTCTGAAAGTAGATGGCATTCCAGTCACGTCGTTCAGGCCTTTACCAGGCATCATCTTTAGCCGGATATCCAAAAGACTCGGCATCACTTTTAAAAAAAAGCGTTTCAGAAACAGTCCGCAGAAGGCCATGGAAGCCCTCAATGCAAATATTTCGCAGGGCATACCCACAGGCATGCTGGTGGGAATTTACCACCTCTCTTATTTTCCGGCACCTTACCGGTTTCATTTCAATGCCCATAATATTGTGGTGTTTGGCAGGGAGAACGGCACCTACGATATCAGCGATCCAATCATGGAAGATTATACCAGTCTCGACTACAAAGAACTAATGCGGGTTCGCTATGCCAAAGGCGTTTTTGCACCCAAAGGCCATATGTATTGGGTTGAAAGCATCCCCGATTCAATCGATCTGAAATCAGCCATTTATAAAGGCATCCGGCAAACCTGCAAACATATGCTTACCATTCCTATTCATTATTTTGGCGTGAAAGGCATCCGGTTTATGGCAAAAAAAGTTCGCAACTATCCGAAAAATTTAGGTCCCAGAAAGGCTGCTTTATTTACCGGACAGATTGTAAGAGCTCAGGAAGAAATTGGAACCGGGGGAGCCGGATTCCGGTTTATGTATGCTGCTTTTCTGCAGGAAGCTGCTAAAATTACAGGAAACGAAAAGCTAAAGGAGCTTTCATATGAAATGACAGCTATTGGAGATTTGTGGAGGGAGTTTGCCATCATCACCGGCAGGATCGTCAAAAACAGGAATAAAGCTGACGAAAATTACTATCATGCGGCTGACCTTTTGCTCACCATTGCGGATAAAGAAGAGGCTTTTTATAAAAAATTGCAGGAAAGTATCAGCTAATGACTACCAAACCGATCATCGAAATACAGCAACTGACCAAACGGTATAAAAATGCTGATGAAGCAGCTGTTAAGGATCTGAACCTGAATATATATAAAGGTGAAATTTTCGGCCTACTTGGTCCCAATGGTGCCGGAAAAACAACCACTATTTCAATTCTTTGCAATCAAATTTTTGCTGATGAGGGCCGTATTTATGTAGAAGGCAACGATCTTGAATCAGAAAGTGAAAAAGTAAAAAGAATATTAGGGGTGGTGCCACAGGAAATTGCGCTGTACCCAAAACTTACTGCATATGAAAACCTGAAATTCTTCGGCAATATGTATGGATTGAGTGGTAAGTTACTCAAAGAACGCATCATTAATTCAGTTAGCGGTTTTGGTCTCGAAAAAAAGCTTCACCTCAAAGTCGGCACCTTTTCAGGTGGCATGAAACGCAGGATCAACCTGATTGCTGGAATTTTACACAAGCCCAAAATATTGTTCCTGGATGAACCCACGGTGGGCATAGATGTTCAATCGAAAAACGTGATCATTGAACATTTGCAGCAGCTGAATAAAAAAGAAGGAACCACCATTGTGTATACCTCACACCTGATGGATGAAGCTGAAAAGTTCTGCACGAGGATTGCCATCATCGACATGGGGAAAATTGTTACCAAAGGTGAGCCGGCAGCCTTATTAAAAGCCTATCCGGGCAGTAGCAATTTAGAAGATATTTTTTTATTATTAACCGGAAGACGTTTAAGGGATTAACACTATGTGGTTAAAGTTTAAAGCATCTACCATTAAAGAGTTCCTGTTGCTCATCCGCGACAGGGCAGGGCTTGCCATGCTTTTTCTCATGCCCATGTTGCTCATCTTCATCATGTCAATGCTCCAGGAATCGACTCTGGAGAAGCTTGAAGAGAGGCAAACACCTGTACTCATCGTCAATTATGACAATGATTCGTTGGGAATAAACATTGTGAATGGATTAAAGAGTGCTGGTTTTTTTGAAATTCACGAATCTATTGACGGAGTTGAACCTAGCTTACAGCAGTTAAAAAAAATGGTAAACTACGGCAAATACAGGGTTGCTATCATCATCCAGAAAGGCGCTTCTGAGGCTTTAAGAAATAAAGTTAAATTTGAAATCCAGCAAATGTTCCCGCCTGAAGAAAGTGATTTATTTTCACCAGCACCTGACCCTGACAAACCTTTCCCGGAGATTGATATCTATTTTGATCCGATCACACAACCTACATTTAAACATGCCGTTACAAGCGCCCTGAACGAGTTTACGTATGCTGTGGAGGCGAAAATGATCATGGGAATTTATGCCAGTATGCTGAATGATATAGTAGGCATTGAGTTAAACCAATCGGGCAATTTCAAAAATATGATCATCCTGAACGAGCAATATGCAGGCGATCAGGAAAAAATCATCATCCCGAATGCAGTGCAGCACAATGTACCCGCATGGACCATATTTGCCATGTTTTTTATCGTTATACCACTGGCCGGAAACATTATTAAAGAGAGGGAAAGCGGCATGTCTTTAAGACTTCGGACCATGCCGGGCTCCAACCTGGCAGTCATTTTTGGAAAAGCAAATGTATATTTCATGGTTGGCATACTTCAGGCAGTTTTCATGTTGCTGATCGGCGTATACATTTTGCCACTTGTTGGTATGCCCGCCCTAAAACTGGGCTCAAGCCTACTGGCATTGCTACTGGTTACGCTTGCTATTTCCCTGGCAGCTTCCGGCTATGGCATCCTTATCGGCACAATTTCCACTTCACAGGAGCAGTCCTCTATTTTCGGCTCTATATCAGTAGTGATTCTTGCCGCTATCGGTGGTATATGGATACCCACATTTATGATGTCGGAAACGATGAATACAGTAAGCAAATTATCACCACTTAACTGGGGCTTGGATGCCTATTATGACATTTTCCTCCGGAATGCGGGCGTTTCAGACATATTGATCTACGTATTGCCACTTTTTCTATTCGCACTTGGTTGCATCATCGCCTCCTGGCTTTATAACCGGTTTAAAACATCGAATTAAACAATACAAAAAAAATTACTGTTCCTTTATAAACACTTTGTAACACTTTGTTGTTATAAGCTTTATGATTGCGTACTAAAACCTTACCTTTGCCCTCTTAATTTGAAGTAACCCAACCATGAGTAAGCTATTAAAAGACAGAACTGAAGTGAAAGTCCGGTTTGGAGAAGTGGATTCGATGGGTATAGTCTGGCATGGTAATTATGTAAAATATATTGAAGAAGGACGGGAATCATTCGGGAAAAAATATGGCATATCCTATCTTGATATCTACGCCAATAAGGTGATGGCACCTGTGGTCAACATGAATATTGATTTTAAAAAACAGGTGCAATATGGTGATATTCTTATTGTTGAAACAGAGTTTATTAACAACCCTGCCGCCAAGATCGTGTTTCAGTTTAAGATTTTCAGAAAATCAGATAATATGTTGGTAGCAACTGCCGAAAGCACGCAAGTATTTATTGATATGAACCGCGAAATGCTGCTGTACCCGCCACAATTTGTATTGGAATGGAAAAAGAATGTCGGATTAACGGAATAAACAGTAAGTATGGCATTTTTTATCTCTGACAATATTATTTCACCCTTGGGCTTTACGACTGCTGATAATTTTGCATCGCTTAAGAATGGCGGTATTGGCATCGACATCATACATGATCTTGCTATCTACCCTGAAGCGTTTCCGGCTGCCATGATTAAAACAGATGTTCTGGATGAGGCTTTTGATCAATTTTCAGCAGGAAATGATTATACCAGGCTTGAGAAGATGCTGCTCCTTTCTGTTTCTGATGCACTTGACAAAACCAATATTGATATCCGATCAGCAAGAACAGCTATTATGCTTTCCACCACCAAAGGAAATATTGATTTGTTAGCCCCAGGCCGACAAAATACTTTTGAAAAAGACCGGGTATTGCTCTGGAAACTTGGCGAGGTAATCTCTCGTCATTTCGGCAATCCCAATCAAGCCATCGTAGTTTCCAATGCATGTATTTCAGGTGTACTGGCCTTAAACACGGCGGCCATGCTCATTGAAAATGGCACTTATGACCATGTGATCGTTACGGGCGGGGACATTGTATCACGTTTTGTGGTAAGTGGTTTCATGTCATTTTTATCACTGAGCCCGAAAGCGTGTAAGCCTTTTGACAAAGACCGGGATGGTTTGTCGCTTGGTGAAGCGGCAAGCACTATTATTTTGAGCAAGGACGCTGCGGGAAAAAACGATATAAAACACCTGGGTGGCGCCTCCGCTAACGATGCCAACCATATTTCAGGCCCTTCCAGAAACGGGGAAGGATCATTTATTGCCATCAAAAAGGCGATGGATGAAGCGGATAAATTACCCGATCAAATTGATCATATCTCGGCACATGGCACAGCCACACCTTACAATGATGAAATGGAAAGCATTGCCATCGACAGGCACCAGATGAATGACGTACCGGTAAATAGTTTGAAAGGCAGTTTCGGCCATACACTTGGCGCCGCCGGGCTTGTTGAAACCGCAGTATTGCTCGAAGAAATGAGGAAAAACACAGTACTAAAAACGACTGGTTTCTCAAAATTGGGCGTGTCACGAAATATCCATGTGGTCGATCAAACAGCAGAAAGAGAGCTTCGTACTTGTTTAAAAATGGCATCAGGTTTCGGGGGTAGCAATGCCGCCATGATTATTCAGAAAGCATAATGGAACAGTTGAGAGTAAAGACATATTGCCACATTAAAAACCACAGCGTTTACATCAACGGTGAACTTGCATTTGAATATCCTGAAGCAAATGGGCTGCATGATTTTCTTAAAAAAACTTTCAAGCATTTTAAACCGGCTTATGCCAAATTTTATAAGATGGACGACATCAGTAAACTTGGTTTTTTGGCATCTGAAGCTATTTTAAAAGACACAACATACCAGGACTTTAAGCCTGAAGAAGTAGGAATTATTCTAAGTAACTCACAGTCCACCCTGGTAACCGATACGGAATTCCAGACTTCGATTGAAGACGACAGTCGTTTTTTCCCAAGCCCTTCTGTGTTCGTGTACACCCTTCCCAACATCATGATGGGTGAAATTTCTATCAGGCATGGATTTAGGGGTGAAAATGCTTTTTATATCTTTGAAAACTTTAATGCAAATTTTGTGGCTGATTACATCAATCAGTTATTTTTGTCGCAGAAATTAAAAGCCTGCATCGGGGGTTGGGTAGATCAGTCACCTGAAAGTTATGAAGCCTTTATTTACTGGGCAGATGACAGGAATGATACAACACCAGCAATCGATCATTCAGGTAATGAAATTGATCGCTTATACAATTTAATAGGATAATACATGGAAGAATTGATACAAAAGTTGAAGGTACAGATCATAGAGCAACTGAACCTTGAGGACATGGAACCAGATGATATTGACGAAACGGATCCGTTGTTTGGCAATGGATTGGGGTTGGATTCGATAGATGCGTTGGAACTTATCGTGTTGCTCGAAAAAGAATATGGTATCAAAATTGAAAACCCGAAAGACGGCCAGAAGATATTTTACTCGATAAAAAGTATGGCCGAATTTATCGAAAGTCATAAAAAATAAAACTTACTTATGTCATCTCCAGTTGTTGTTACCGGCATCGGAATTATATCCTCCATTGGTAATAATTTAAAGGAGACAACCCGGTCTTTGCTGAATGTGCAAAGCGGGATCAAAACCATTTCCATACTCAATACACGTCATAAGGATGATTTCGTATTGGGCGAAGTAAAAAAAACACAGGAAGAACTACACCAACTGGCACACGCCGATGCTGGTAATCCATGGACACGTACGGCTTTGCTCGGACTGATTGCCGCTACTGAAGCTTATCAGGATGCAGCCTTAAACCGTGATGATAAATCCCGTACCGGAATCGTTTCTGCCTCTACGGTGGGCGGGATGGACCGAAGTGAAATGTATTATAAAGACTTCATCGGCGAAGCAAAACACAAAAAATTCATCGATACCCACCATGCTGGTGACCATACTGAAAAAATTGCTGAAACTTTGGACATAAAAGATTACCTGACCACCATCAGTACGGCTTGTTCTTCTTCACTCAACAGCATCATGTTCGGCACCCGGCTGATTAAAAACGGCATACTTGACCGCGTTTTGGTAGGTGGCTCCGATGCTTTGTCGAAATTTACACTCAATGGCTTCAATACCTTAATGATCCTCGACAAGGAGCACTGCCGGCCATTTGACGAAAGCCGCGCCGGACTGAACCTGGGCGAAGGTGCCGCATACCTCGTTCTGGAAACGGAAGCAGCAGCAATCAAGCAGGGAAAAAAGATCTACGCCTATATTTCGGGCTATGCCAATGCCAACGATGCCCACCATCAGACGGCTTCGTCAGAAAAAGGAAATGGACCTTTCCTGGCCATGCAACATGCCATCGCAAAAGCAGGATTAAAACCGGATGATATCGATTATATCAATGTACATGGCACCGGTACCGAAAACAATGACCTCACGGAAGGCATGGCCATGAAGCGCCTTTTTGGAACGCGAATACCCCCTTTCAGTTCGACCAAAGCTTTTACGGGGCATACACTGGGTGCCGCTGGAGTGATTGAATCCGTTTTTTCGATCATCGCCCTGCAGGAACAGAAACTGCTGCCCAATATGAATTTCAGAAATGCCATCCCG
>JAZBOW010000341.1:0-5525 GCA_036351335.1 Bacteroidales bacterium
CTGGTTTAATAATGATTGCTGCAGCCGGCCATTCAGCCCAGCGAGAACTTTTGCATGCCCTAATTTGATTAACTTTGGGTGCTTTCGGATTTGCTCTTTTATCTCAAAAGGCATCGCATCAATTCGAACCAGGTTGCATACCGTTGAACGAGACAGGCCTTCCCTTCTACCCAGTTCCGCCAGGTTTGGTGTCTCGATGGTTAAATCAGATATTTTTTCAGCCCATTCAATAATGGGCAGTTTATCGGTGATTGGCGTTTTTAATATTTCTAATTCATCTATTTTTAAATGGTCAACAACAATGACCGGGACTTGTGCTTCCTGAATAGCCTGCGCGAGAAACCATGATTTTGGATTGCCCACAATCTCATATTGACCAGGCTCTATGGTGCGGATCATAAGCGCTTCAGAGATGCCTGAGAGGCGTGCTTGCTTTTCTTCGAGTGGGGTAAGACCGCTAAAGTCTGAGGTATAGCGGCCTCGGCTGATCGTATCTATGTCCAGTAATTGCATAGCAAGCTCCGCGTGATAGCGTTACTGGTAAGTATAGTCTAATAATGTTTCCACGTGGAAACATTATTGATATTTTTAATTAATTATCGCCCAAATTTGGGGCAGTTACCTGTTGTTTTTTGTTAATTTAAAATAAATAAATGCGTATTTTTTCTTTTTATTTACAACGAGTTACAAAAAAGGACCACCAGTGGTCTTTTTTTGTATTCAACCCCTATCAATGAACTTTCTCGTAATTGCCGCACGAATGATACTTGAAACAGATCGTCTCATCGGGCGCCCTTCTTTGTCTGCATATTCAACCAAATCATCAGCTGCTTTATCAAGCAACTCTTGCACTTCAACCGTCAAATAAACACCGTCGTTTATTGTGTCACCAATTGACCACATAAGTTCTAACGCCATTGGCTTCCAATATTTATCTTCAAGTAATTCTCTGATGGCATCCTGGATCCATAAACTTTTTTCCTTAAGGCCATAGCCCTCTTCCACCATCTTTAGTGGCACTTTTTCTTTTGTACCTTTTGGCTGTCTAAAACGGATATGAACTTTACTGGTAGACTTCTCCTTATTAGCAATGCCCGCTGCAACACCTTCACGTACTAGCTGCCTTACTTTCATTATTTACCATCTCCTTTTTCGATAGTCATAATGAACTGCTGCCAGGCATCCCTCACCTGAGCATAATCATTCCAGTCGATATTTGAATCTGGTTTATCAACTAAGCCAACATGGGCACAGGTATCTATTATTAATTGAACACTTTTTGTATTTGTCACCTTCCCTAGAGGTACTGAAGACAGTGATCGACCTACCCCCTTTTTCTTCTTTTTTGCACTGGTTTTGGACTTCTTAATCAGGTCTTTTGCCACAGACATATTTTGACCTTCTTTGGCAATTTTGATCATCTTTGATCTTTCACCTGCATCCTGAATCTCTGAAATTTCCGCAGCAACTGCCAGTTGTGTTATATCGTTATTATGTATAGCTGTCACAACATCAGCTGGTCCCTGCAGCACTTTGTAATATCTTGTTGCGGTCGTTTTACCGACGCTGATCGCTTTTATAATATCAGCACGCTTCATTGACCGGCCATCGTTTTCCTTTTTATGGAGATCATTTGTCACGACTAATCCGGTTATCATTTCAGCCAAATTAAGGTCTTTGCGTTGCACATTCTCAATCAGCTTGATTTTTGCAAGATTGAAATCAGCCGGTTTCGGTTTAACGAGTGCTCTTATTTCTACCGCTTTTAACAATACGTGCGCCAGGAATCGGCGCTCACCGGCTATCAGTAAATAGTCATTTCCAGACTCATAAGCCGTTATTGGTTGAATAAGGCCTTCATTTTTGATGCTTTGTGAAAGTTCTTGCAGGTTTATAAAGGCCTCAAGCTTCTCGCCTTTATAAACCTTTGTAAGATCCTTTAGCCCTTCCGCGTGACTTATTACATCATCGATGCTTATACCTAATTGCCGGGGCTGTTCTGTTAGTTTGATCTTATTGATGGGAATGTAATCTAAACGGCCATCTCCGGCATGCGCATCATTTTCCTTTAACTGTTCACTGATAAAATTTAAGGTACGGTTCGACTTTTTAACAGGTGCCTTTTCTTTTTTCTTGCCTATCATTTTTATCATTAGAAGACCCTCGCAACGATATCGTTATAGATAATTTCAAACTCTTGTCTGGCTTTATCACTTGGTGGCCGATTAAAAAGTGATGTGCCACCTAAACCCAAACTATGTGCATCATCCGCATATGCAGTCCAGTCATGCATTGTATGAGGCATTACAAGCTTTGATGTAGTTGGCTCTTCTCGTAAAGATGTTAAATGTTCGTGTTGCCGCTTTCTTTGTGTTTTGAATTTATTAGGCAGAATACCAATTAACTCAATTTGCTCGTCTGAAGAACGCATTAAATTTTCATGCGTTCTTAGCTGGATCATGCCAAATAATCCTTCGATAGATTGTTGCTCCATTTCTGCAGGAATAAGCATGTGAGTTGATGCATGAATAGCAGATGCTGTTAGTGGCCCTTTAGAAGGACCAGTATCAAAAATACAGATATCATAGTCATCTTTTATCTCATCCATATTGACCCATTCACGCATTATTTTTAGTACTTCAGCATGAACATCATTTTTTCTGACACGTTCAACCTGTAGTAGGTTTGTAGAGTGACCAGGGATTATTTCAAGGTTATCTATATGGGTTGGGTAGGGGAAAGCTAAACCTGTTAAAAAGATATCAGCAGAACTTGAACGGCCATCCCAGCCTTCAACTTCACCAGGTACATACTCTGGGTGAATTGGCGGAATCCAGTCTTTTTTATCCCTGGGCCCAAGATCCATTTCCATGAATCGATGTGAAAAACTGCATTGTGGGTCCAGGTCAATTCCAAGTACACGTTTACCATCAATGGCAAATCTTTCTGCCAGTAATTTTGAGAGTGTGGTTTTTCCTGTTCCACCTTTATTATTAGTTATTACAAATGTTTTCATTTTTCTCTCTGATGTGTTAAATCAAGTGTACATTATAGTACATACATAACTTGACTAGGTAAAGTGGTTCTTGTTATATAACGTCACAAGATATTGTGTTTCTTTGATTAATGTTTTTTTTGAACCAGTCAGAGATGAAGAGGTAGGGAATAAGAGTGTTTTTGTTTGTTTTTTGTAAACAGTATCTGTAGTTGTTTTTAACTACGACAAAACCTTTCTGTTTTCCGACTTGTAAGATATTGATTATATAATGTTTTTTTTGCTAAAAGTGGAAGAAATAAGTTTTAAGGTGGAAGAAACTGGCCAAAGTGGAAGAAATAAGGGACTTGATTTTCACACTTTAAATGTAAAGGTGGAAAAAATAAGGCATAGGTGGAAGGATCAAGGAATAGGGCGCATGTATAAGGAAAAACGATCAGTTTTTAAAGGTGGAAAAAATAATACAAGGTAAATTACAGCAATAAATACAAATATAATCAATCACTTAAGGGGTAATGACTGACTCTAAAGGTGGAAAGAATAAGGATTTGTTTCCAGGTAATGCAAGTGTAAGCGAACGATTAAGGTGGAAACAATAAGGCATAGGTGGAAGAAATAAGGAAACAGTATCGAAACAATCGATAGGGGAGACCATGTATAACAATAATAATAACAGTGGTGAAAATGCGATGTTGATTAAGCACAGTGGTGCTATCAACATATCAAATAACTTAAATGCTACACAACGAAAAGGGTGGAACGCGCTCCTATATCGGGCCTTTCCAAATCTCACAAGCACTCGTGAGCATGAATGCCCTCTGGCAGATATCCGCAGAGACAGTGGATATAAAAATAAAAACCTCAATGATTTTAAACAACTCATTCGCGACATGCAGGGCGTTGTTGTCGACGGCGACTTGTTTAACAAGGTCGATGAGGACTGGCGATCAACGCAGTTACTAGGTGATGTGGCATTTACACGCAATGGAATGATTCGCTGGAGTTATTCAGAAAGCTTGCGAACACTACTAGCTAATCCCAAAGTCTATGCACGACTTAACATGGTTATCCAAAGAGAACTTAACGGTAAGTTTGCGATACCTTTATGGGAATGCCTGGTTGATCAATTAGGCTCCAGGCGCTCATCTGCGACAGTTAAACTTACTGTTGAATTGGCAAGAAAAATACTACCCGTTGATGAAGGTCAATACACACAGTTTAAAGATTTCAAAAGATATGTGATCGAAAAGGCGATAGATGAAATCAACAAATCCAGTGATATTGAAATTAAAGAGGTTCGTTATAAAAGGGTAGGGCGCAAAGTTGGAGAAATACATTTTGATATTGTTAGGCAAAGATTAGGTCGACTTGATGCAATTGCTGCAGGCACAGGAGAAGAGGCACCAATAGTTGAGCGACTTGAAAAAGAGTTTGGATTTAATAAAAATCAAATTGAAAAAGTAATTGAAAATACAAAGGCTGACCACCCAGGTGATTATGAAACGTACTTAATTAGAGCAATGGATTATGTTCATATTAAAAGTGCAGCAGGGGAGGTTAAGTCTACAGTCGGTGCTTACCTTAATGGCGTATTAAAAAATGGATTTAATGTTGGTGGTGAACTAGATAAACCAAAGCAACAGAAAGAAAAAAATGTGCAAACTGATAAAAACAGAACTTCTGCATTTCATAAGCATCGCCGGGACAGAATGTTAGAGCTCTTTTCCCAGTTGTCGGATGATGAAGTGATCCAACATCAAAATGCATTTTCAGAAATATCATCTGGTTCAGTTAAAGTGGCTATTCACTCAGGTGGTTTTGAAAGAAATGATGAATACCTGATGAATGAATTCAATCAATATTTATTAAAAGTTCTTTTGACTGAACCAAGAGATACAGATATTGATGTATTTGCAAGAGAGTTAAATTAAGATGGACGTACTATTTATTGCTTTTAGCCAACCTATAAATAAAGGACCTTCACGAAAAATGCCTGAGAGGGAAAAAACGACCCAAAATGGTCACTCACTGTTGACCTAATGACAATCGGCTAACATCACAAAGATGATCATGGTGAAATTTTTCTGACAGAGAAAAAGATACTTTTCATTCCCTCAAGTATTTCTTAATCATTGATCGTGGAAGCATTTTGCTAGACATGTAAACAATCACAAATGGGAATCATTTGCATTTAAGTGCCAGTTTGCTAAACTAGCCGCCATAACTAGTAATATTAAAATTCAATATCGTGTCTTATCTTAAGCAATTACTACCGATCATACTCGTGTTCACCACGCTGGTGTACAGTAGCGCATGGGCTTTTGATGAAGATATGCTAGAACAACTCATGGCTGAGTCAGCTGGCCTGAATACCGCATCTGGTGATATATCGGATGATCATGAAGAAAGTGATGCGAACTGTAATCACTACTGTCACATGAGTTCCCACCTTGTTGCAATATTCTATGACTCAGATTGCACTGCTATTGTTTGCAAAACAGTTTATTTATCAAGCCTGACTGAAGGCATC
>JAZBOW010000342.1:0-4289 GCA_036351335.1 Bacteroidales bacterium
TTTCAAGGAAAAACGCATACTGATTTTTATCCGGTTGAATAAAATTCAGCACTGTAAGAAATACTTCAATGTGATTTTGATTTGGATTGAGCGTTATAATATTCTTATCGTTCAAATTATAACTTTCACCATTTACCAGCAATTTATCGATTAAAATTGGGGGTTTATATTCATTTCGCGGCAAACTGTCGGGGTGGAAATAAAACATGCCACCCACACCTCCAAAATATAGGTATCCTTCTTTGTCACTGTATGCGTAATCTTCAAAAAACTCGAGTTCCTGTAAACCATAGTCCTGTATATACATTTGATTACTTAAGCCGTCTGAAGCCGCATAGGTAACAAATTGTTTAGTGTGCAAGTTGAATTTTGAGATGTTGTGGGTAGTTGAAATCCAAAGGTTCGATTGACTATCGCTTACAATTCCCCTGACATTATTTGATGGCAAGCCATCTTCTTCAAGGTAATATGTGATTTTTTTGGTCTGCAGATCATACCTATTCAACCCTCCCCCTTTTGTACCTATCCACAAACTGCCATCCTTATCGTATAAGCAATTAATGGTGTTGGAGCTGACTGCATTAGGGTTACCATTGCCACTTTTAAAAATTGTAAAATTACCCGAATTAGGATTGAATTTATTCAAACCATCCAGCGTGCCTACCCATATGTCATTATTCGAATCGCAATAAATAGTTGACACATAATTATAACTGAGACTATTGGGATTATCTTCATCGTGAACAAACCGATAGAATTTTCCTGAAGATACATCAAACTTAGTTAGCCCACCATGAATGGTTCCTATCCAGATATTTCCAAAATTATCTTCACACAATGCAATCACATTTTTACCGCCAATGCTATTGAAATTATCTTTTATATGCGGATAATGTGCGACTCCTCCGCTTTTCGGGTCGTATTGAAAAAGTCCGCTTCCAGTACCTATCCACAACATACCCTTGCTATCGTTTAGTAGAGCAAATACTCTTATTTCATTTCCAATGATCTGTTTGCCATCGAGATGCACTTTACGATCTTCCCTGTTGAAATAACCCAATCCGCCACCATCAGTTCCTACCCATGCACGGTTCAAATTATCAGTAGTTACAGACGTATATGGATATGGCGGTAAAGAGTAAGAATTCTCGGAATCATTTGATAAAATGGAGAATTTTTTATTCTTCTTTAAAATATTGATGCCCGCAAATTCAGTTCCAAACCACATGTAGCCTGCCTTATCCTGAAATGCAACTGTAACAATATTATTGGAAAGGGAAGTGTTTTTTCGATGATCGGGAATAATATGATGAACACAATCCTTGTCATCTGAAATTTTAAAGAGACCATCACTCCAACTACCCACCCAAATAGCATGATCATTGTCTTCAAATAAGAACATTGCCAGGGAATAAGGCCGTTGATCAATATTTTCTCTATAATAGTATCGAGTAAATAATTTATTTGAAACATCATATTTCAATAAAAAACCAAAATGTGTGGCAAGCCAGATGTAACCATCATGGTCCTCCATCATGCAAAATGCATAAGACTTTCTTTTCTCTATACCGCTCAGTTCGACATCATTTATAAAATGTATAGGCGTGAATGAGGAATTCTCAGGATCAAATTCTAATAAGTAATGTCGGTGCGTGCTTATAAAAATGCGATCATTTTTAGTGATCAAGATATGTACCAAACCTACTTTTACCATCCCTCCCTCATCAACATTACACTTGTATGATTGCAGTTTCTTTTTAGCGTCATCATAACAATATAAAGTATTATTATCACCCGGAAACCACAGTAGTCCTTTTGAATCTTCATCAATAGAAAAAATATTGGGCCCTTCTGTTCCCTTATTTGTAATCAGCTCAAAATCATCTGTTTCAAAATGGTATTTACTTAAGCCTTTGTTAGTTCTGATCCAGATGCTTCCATTTCTTGCAACGTAAACTTTCCCAGTAAAATTGCTTGGTATCGAACGTGGATTATCTGGCTGATTTTTATAGATGACGAAATCGCGGCTGTTATATCTTACCAGTCCGTCTTTGGTTGAAAACCATATTTGTCCAAGGGTATCCTGGGCTATGGAGGTTACACTGTTTTGTTCCATGCCTCCATTGGTTCGGAGATGATAGAATTCGTAATCACCAGAACCGTTAAAAGTTATAATGTGATCCTGCTGTAATTGTTGGGAATAAACAACAAAGGTGTTAAGCAAAAAGATATATAATAAAGAATAAATAATTTCTTGCTTCATAATTGGCGACATTCTATTCAATCCCAGCATTTAATACGCTTTTGTTTATCTTTTTAATAGAACAAAAGCTAAAATGGCATGTAAATATAAGATTTATTCCAATTATTTGAATTAAGAACTAAACATGAGATGGTATTCCAAAAGTCTGGTTACTAGACTGGGAATTACAAATTCCGATCAGGGAGAAGTTTATTTTCTGTTTCTTTTTTCAAAGTTGTCTGGCTTTCCTTTTCTCTTACGATCCTTACTTCCTGCATCTGCCGATACGGTATCCTTTTGAATAATCTCGGCCTTTTCAAAAGATTTAATGACTTCTTCATCGAGGAGTTCAAATTCCCAGGTATCAGAGTTATCAGGTGGAACAAGGTACACTTCATCGCCTTTTTGAAGTCCAGCCTGGATGATAATATCCGTTTCATTGCTTTTGCCCGTTATCACCTGTTTACGGCTTCCTTCGCTGTACACGAATGTGAGGGAGTCATTGGCATTCATACATTCTATGGGTACAAATATAGCGCTGTCAATGATCTCTGTAATGATCCTGTTTTTAGTAGTCATGGAAGGACGCAGTATGGAGTCGAACTCATTGATATGGATGATTACCTCAAACACTTTCGCGTTGGAGTTTTGCATTTGCTCACCCATATTGGCTACCTCATACACTTCTCCGGTAAAAAGTTTGCCCGGGAAAGCATCTACTTCAATTTCCGCCTTTTGCCCTGCAGACACTTTGCTTATGTCAATTTCGTTTACATAGGTGCGGCTATTCATTGCGGATAGGTTTGGTAATGTGGCTACCACGTTGTCCCAGGCACTGATCTGTGAACCTACACCCTGCTTTTTCCCGTCCCAGCCTCTTTTGTAATTCAGCATCCCCGATTTAGGAGCTTTCACCACGAAGTCTTCTTTTAACTGATTGTATTCATTCAGTTTACGCTGGGCTTTGGTCAGGTCGGCTTCCACTTCTTTCATATCCGCCATGGCTTTCTGATACTTAAGAGAATAGTTTTCCAGTGCCTGGTTGTGAGTCCTTTCCGTTTTTTCGAGGTCAATTTTCACCTGTCGTTGCGTGGCCGGTGGTTCATAAATGGATTGATCAACGATGATTTTCTTTTCCTCAACCGCATACCTGAGGTTAATTAATTCGTCTCTGGCATTGCGCAATGTCATGGTAGTATCGAGTTGACTTTTAACAAATTGCGTTTGCAATTGTTCTACTTCAAGTTCCTGGTCTTTCACCTTGTTTTCAAGGTCGCTCCTGTCTAAAGTAGCTATCCACTGGCCCGAATCAACAACCGTTCCGTCCGGGATGATATCTTCAATGCGGTATTGGAAAATTCGGGCATTTCGTAAGCGCATGGGATTGGGACCTAAAATATCTTCACTGCTGCGGGCTTCCAACTCACCGGTAGTGGTTACATCAATTACAAACTGACCGCTGCTTACTTCAACCGAAATGGTTTGATTCACAGATTCATCAGGTGATGAAAAGTACCATACCAATACAATGAAAGCGATGATTGAAATGATAATGACTATAATATTTTTGCGCTTCATATGCCCGAAATTTGAACTTGTAAAAATAACGAAAGTATTGTTATGAAAGGTGGATTCTGCTCTCTATTCTGCTACGGATTTCAAATGTGCCGGAGGATATTTTTTACGTTTTTTATTGGCACACAATTTATAGGCATGCCTTCACCTCTATAAAAACTTATTGACAATATCATCCACGCTCACTCGTTCGGCTTCTGCTTTATAATTTCGTACAATACGATGCCGCAATACGGGCAATGCCACTGCTTTTACATCCTCAATGTCAGGTGAGTATTTGCCCGAAATGGCCGCATGGGTTTTGGCACCCACGATCAGGTATTGCGAAGCCCGCGGTCCTGCCCCCCAGTTCAAATAAGTATTGGCCCATTCATGGGCATCCACTGTATTCGGCCGGGTTTTTGAAACCAGCTTTACGGCATATTCCATTACATTGTCAGCTACAGGAATTTTACGCAACAGTTGCTGGAAA
>JAZBOW010000343.1:0-10820 GCA_036351335.1 Bacteroidales bacterium
AGGAATTTGCTGCAAGTTCTTTAATCGATAGAGAAAAGCCTTTTTTGCTACAACGCCATTTCTGATAATGGCTATGGTATCTGCAGGGAGTATCTCTTCAAAATAGACATCCAAATTACCATAGGGCGAACGGTAATCACGGGAAGTGGTCAAATAATACGCATCCATACCTTTCTTAAAACTACCATTTTCCCGGTTAATCCATGCATATTTATGAATTTGATCGAGTCGGCCCATGCCATAAGTTTTCATTCCGATAGGGAAGGCTGCGTAATAGTCGAAATTAGCCAATGGGAACCAGAAATTACCTACAAGAATGCTTTTCTCCGACATTAGACCGGATGCCTGATCTTGGAGAACTATTTGCTCAAACGCTTCACCTACCTGATCAAATCCAAACATGTCCAATGAAGGATCATCCGTTTTGACACCGTATTTTTCATGTATACGATCAAAATCAACAATTCCGTATTTGATCTGGGAATACCCAAGGCCGATAATCAAAAGAAGTACCGAGAGGGAAGTGATAATAACGCCCGGAATGCGCAGTGTCTTTTTGTTCTTTAACTGATCGACCCATGCGGCCGCAAGCACAAGCAAAGTGGTATATGCCGGCGCCGACCAATGTGGTAAAGTTTTCCTGAAAAGTGAAAAAACCAGGAAGGTGAAGATCAATGGTAATGTAACCAGTAAGAGGGTTCTCGTATAAGCTTTTGTAAGCTGTAATTTCTTGCTCGTGATCACAACAAGGGTAACAAGGATCAGAATATAGTTCACAGGATTGTTGTAGAGAAATTCCCCCAGCAGTTCCATTAAAAAATAATCTGTATTTACAGTGTAGCCACTCATATCAACGCGCTCTCCATGATAGGTAAAGCTGATAAAATCATATTGAAGGTTCCAAATCAGAACAGGCAGGCTGATAAAAGCAGTTAAAGCAATGGAATAATATAACCACTTGTTTTTAAGCCAGTCGCGGTTATAAATTACGATATATAAAAAGGCGCCAAACCATAGAAATACGCTTGTATATTTGGATAATATGGCCAGACCGATCACCAATCCCATCCGCAGCATTCTCAAGCCTGACATGGGCAGGTTGGGACACATCGGAACTGCTCCGATCATAACGAGGATGCTGAGTAGCCAAAAGAAATTTTGGGGTGTGTCAGGTAAAATGAATACGCCAGTAATGATGAATGCATATATGGAAGCCGTGTACAGCAGCGCAGCATAAAAACCTGTGCGTTCGTTTTTTATGGCGCGGCCAATTTGGTAAATAATCCATGTATTGATAGCACCAAAAATGATTGAACCTAAGCGGATAAAAAACTCGCTTTCAAATAATAAATCGAGGCTGAAAAGTTGGATAATGAACCCTACCATTGGCGGGTGGTCGAAATGCGACCAGTCTGGAAACAGGGCATACAATCGGTAATACACCTCATCATTGCCAAGCTCAATGGTGGCCGCAATAAAAGCCCTTACCAATGTCGAAATGGCGATCAGCAGGATAAGGTATTGCCTGATTTTCTTTTGCTCGTGCATCAGTTGCTGTTAGCCGATTTTCTTTTCTTTCTATTTGCGTAAAAGTAAGCTATTGTAAGGAAAATTAAAAAATAACCGATCCGCAGATACAGGGTGGCTTTGGTATTTACTTGAGCCGTTTTTAAGGAAGCTACCTGCTCTCCCGAATAACGAACAATAGGGTTTAAGCAAAGTGACGTATTATCATCGTAATTAAACACTGTTCTCACGTAGGTATCATCCTCTTTAATTTTGTAAAATGCAGATTTGGTATGGGTATAGGTTTCAAGCACTTTTCCTTCCTGACCAATAAAAGTGATTGTTCTGGCTTCCTGACTGGCTGCTACTGTAAGGGTGTCACTTATAAGCCGAACTTTTGTGATGTAGGGAATATTTTTGGAACGTTCAACTCTTTCCTCCAGAGGCACATCCATTTTTGGGAAAAAATCTACACCGTAGGCATTACCCGATTTAAGGCTTTTAATGATTGTTTCCTTTTGCATATCGGGAGCGTTTATCATGGTGAATTTTCTGCCCACATGGTTACTGTTCAGCACATCATGCGCATCATCGTTGCCCATCATCCAGGCTAAATTTCCGGTCGATAAGGCGGCATCCCAATGATCATATGAGAGACGTGCATTGTTCAGCACTTCCATCATATCGTAATTGGTTAAATAGCGCATATCTTTAACTGAATATCCATGCCGCAATAAAGGGTGTGCAAGTGAAACGATGCTGCAGTCCTCTTTTAACTGGTCTATAATCCATTGTTTCATACTCAGTGTTTGAAATAAGATCAAATCTGTCCATAATACCGTCTTGGCATCAATACAAACCTGGTGTGTTTTAAAAACATTGTAACCGTGCTCGTATGTTGGTATAAATGATACTTTATCCTTTCCGTGGTAATTTATTTTCTGGTAGTCGGAAGTGGCCACATGATCAAAACCGAGGGCATTATACACACTATCAATAAGCTCATTGCTGTTTTTCCGGCCATCGGTAATACCCAGCCAGGCTTTCGATTGAACCTGGAAATTGTATTTCTTCCATTGTGTCGAATCCATATTTGCATAAGGATTATATAGCTTTTCGCCACTGAATTTAACGGGCCCCGAAAATTCATAAATTGGCGCCATCAGGTAATAAGCGATTAGCATACCGATCAAAACAATAAATATGTATAGGATGGTGCGGTAAATAAAACGGAAAAGTTTTCTCATATCAGTAAAAATTCAAGGCAAAAATAGTATAAAAAATACTCGTGGGAATTAAAGATTAATTAGGTGTTAAATACCTGTAAATTCAGCAAAAATGATTATTTTTGCAGCCCTATTTAAAATTATTCTAAATAGAAAAATAATGAGCGACAATAAGAACGACAATATATTAGAAAAAGTAACCACCGAAGATTATAAATACGGTTTTTACACTGATATAGAAATGGACACTGCCCCCAAAGGTTTAAATGAAGACATTGTCCGTTTTATATCTGCAAAAAAAAATGAACCCGAATGGCTGCTTGAATTCAGGCTGAAAGCTTTCAGGTACTGGCAAAAAATGGAAGAACCGGACTGGGCTCTGATCGATTATCCGCCTATCAATTACCAGGATATCATCTATTATGCAGCGCCAAAAAGAAAAAAAGAGCTTGAAAGCCTGGATGACGTAGACCCGGAATTGCTGGACACTTTCAATAAACTCGGCATTTCACTTGATGAACAAAAAATGCTGGCCGGTGTGGCTGTAGATGCGGTGATTGACAGCGTTTCCGTAAAGACGACTTTCCAGGATACGCTGGCAAAGCATGATATCATTTTCTGTTCCTTCAGCGAAGCGGTACAAAACCACCCGGAACTGGTGAAGAAATACCTGGCTTCTGTTGTGCCCATTACAGATAATTATTTTGCCGCCTTAAATTCTGCAGTTTTCAGTGATGGATCATTCTGTTATATACCAAAAGGTGTAAGATGTCCGATTGAACTTTCTACTTATTTCCGTATAAACGCGGCTAATACAGGTCAGTTTGAACGTACATTGCTGGTTGGAGATGCAGGTAGCTATGTAAGTTACCTTGAGGGTTGTACAGCACCTTCGCGCGATGAAAACCAGTTGCATGCTGCTGTTGTGGAAATCATTGCCCTGGAAGATGCTGAAGTGAAATACTCAACGGTGCAAAACTGGTATCCGGGTAATAAGGAAGGCAAAGGAGGCGTGTATAATTTTGTAACGAAAAGAGGCTTGTGCAAAGGCAATAATTCAAAAATAAGCTGGACGCAGGTGGAAACCGGCTCAGCCATAACCTGGAAATACCCGAGTTGTGTGTTGCAGGGTGATAACTCCAAAGGAGAATTTTATTCTGTGGCTGTGACCAATAATTTTCAACAGGCAGATACGGGCAGCAAAATGATCCACCAGGGGAAGAACACCAAGAGCACAATCATCTCGAAAGGGATATCAGCAGGCAAGAGCAACAACAGCTACAGGGGACTGGTACGTGTAGCGAGAGGTGCTGAAAATGCCAGAAATTTCTCGCAATGCGATTCCTTGTTGTTGGGTGATAAATGTGGCGCACATACGTTTCCTTATATTAAATCGGCAAACGAAACCGCCATTATTGAACACGAAGCCACTACCTCAAAAATATCGGAAGACCAGTTGTTTTATTGCCAGCAGCGGGGCATCGATACCGAAAAAGCTATTGGGTTGATAGTGAACGGGTACGCCAAGGAAGTTCTGAATAAACTGCCAATGGAATTTGCCGTGGAAGCGCAAAAATTGCTGGCTATTACTTTAGAAGGTAGTGTAGGATAAGAAACAGAATTGAAATCAAAATAATTAAGACAAATGCTATTAAATATAAAAAATCTTCATGTCGCCATTGACGGTAAGGAAATTTTAAAAGGATTGAACCTGAGTGTAAACAAGGGAGAAGTACACGCCATCATGGGACCTAATGGAACAGGTAAAAGCACTCTGGCGGCAGCTATTACAGGCCGTGAAGGATATGAAATTACCCAGGGCGAAATATTGTACGATGAGCAAGCGATCAACGAAATGGCACCCGATGAAAGAGCCAACAAAGGCATTTTCCTGAGTTTTCAATATCCGGTTGAAATACCAGGCGTGAGCATGACCAATTTTATGCGCACTGCCATCAATGCTCAGCGGGAATTTAACGGTGAGCAACCCATTCCTGCAGGCGAATTTCTGAAAAAGATGGAAGAGAAGAAAAAGTTGGTGGATATCCATTCCAAGCTTACGAACCGTTCCGTGAATGAAGGATTCTCCGGCGGCGAAAAAAAGAAAAATGAAATTTTCCAGATGGCCATGCTGGAACCCAAACTGGCCATCCTCGATGAAACCGATTCAGGACTTGATATTGATGCGCTGAAAGTGGTTGCAAAAGGTGTGAATGAGCTAAGGTCAGACGACAATGCTTTTATTGTGATCACACACTACCAGCGATTGCTCGAATATATTGTACCTGATTTTGTTCATGTGATTTATGATGGACAAATCGTAAAATCCGGTGGAAAAGGTTTGGCATTGGAGCTGGAAGAAAAAGGATACGATTGGATTACTGATAAGATAGAAGCTTAATTTTGAACAAGATGCAGAAAACAGATACAGCATATAAACCGTTGGAATCTTCGCTTCTCGAGGTATTTAATCAGCACAAGAATGTGTTGTTCAATGCTTGTCATCCAAAAGTGGACCAGGCCCGGAAAGAAGCATTTGAATTTCTCAGTGAAAACGGTTTGCCCTCACGAAAAGATGAAAAGTGGAAAAACTCACCATTCCCAAAACAATATGAAGAAAATTACCTGATCGACATTCCCGCGGCTTCGTATGATAAAAATGTGAATGAGATATTCCGTTGCGAGATACATGGTTTTGAAGCCGAAACCTATTCACTGCTCAACGGTTGGTACTACAGTCGGGAAGAAAAACAACTTCAAACACTTGAAAATGGTATTGTAGTAGGGAGCATGTTAAAAGCGCAAAAAACCTATCCTGAAATCTTTGATAGGTATTTTGGGCAAGTGGCTAACCATAGGCAGGATGGGTTTGCAGCGGCAAACACAGCCCTTTTCAGGGATGGCATTTTTATTTATGTGCCAGATGGTGTTGAGGTAGAAAATACCATGCAACTCATCAAAATGATCAACCGTGAAGAACCGCTGATGGTCAACTCCCGAAACCTTATCATTCTGGGAAAAAACAGCAAGCTGACCTTCATGCATTGCGATGATTCGGTGAATCACTATTCGAGTTTCATCAATACCTTAACGGAAGTATATTTGGATGAAAATGCCTATTTCGATCTCTATAAACTGCAAAATATCAACGACAACACTTCTCTTCTCAACAATACATACTTTCACCAGGAAGCAAACAGTAAACTGCGGGTAAATGTGCTTTCGTTGAATGGAGGCAAGATACGTAACGAGCTGCACGTCAATCTGATGGGTGAATATGCCGAAGCCGACCTGAATGGAGTGTACCTGATGGACAAAAAGCAGCATATCGATAACCAGGTATTTGTGAACCATGCAAAACCAAATTGTTACAGCAATGAATTGTTTAAAGGCGTATTGGACGAAGAAGCAAGCGGTATTTTTAATGGTTATATTTATGTAGCCCGCGATGCGCAAAAGACCAACGCGTTTCAGCGCAACAATAACATCCTGATGACACCACAAGCTATCATCGACACCATGCCGTTTCTGGAAATTTATGCCGATGATGTAAAATGCAGCCATGGTGCCACCATCGGTCAACTGGATGATGAAGCCTTGTTTTACCTCATGCAAAGGGGTATCAGTAAATCGGATGCAAGACTATTGCTGATGTACGCATTCCTGGCAGAAGTCACGTCCAAAGTATCCATTGACGCATTGCGCAATAGTTATGAAGATATGATCAAGCGCAGGCTACGGGGTGAATTATCCATTTGCGAAAGATGTGTATTGCATTGCAGCATGCCCGACAAACCTGTTGAATTTGAAATCGACATGAGTAAAATATAGCTCGATGTTATTGGATATTGATCAAATAAGAGAAGATTTTCCTATCCTCAAGCGAACCATCAACGGTAAACCTTTGGTGTATCTGGATAATGCGGCCACAACCCAAAAACCTGTCCAGGTAATCAACCGGATGGTGTCATACTACAAAAATGAAAACAGCAATGTACATCGTGGCGTGCATCATTTAAGCCAGTTGGCCACCGAAGCCTACGAATCGGCACGAAAGTATATAGCCAATTATATCAATGCACCCGATCCAAAGGAGATTATTTTCACGAGAGGTACCACAGAATCCATCAATTTAGTGGCAAATGCTTTTGAAACTTTTGTAAATGAAGGCGACGAGATTGTGATTACTTCCATGGAACATCACTCGAATCTAGTTCCATGGCAACAACTGTGCGTAAGAGCAGGAGCTGGGCTTATCGTTATTTCAGCGAATGAAAATGGAGAATTAGATATTCATCAATTTAAAAAAGTACTGAACGATAGAACCCGTCTCGTTGCCTTGACACATATATCAAATGTATTGGGGACTATCAACCCTGTGAAGGAGATCACGCGATTAGCGCATGAGATGGGGGTGCCAGTTTTAATTGATGGGGCACAGGCCATCGCACATATTCCGGTGGATGTGCAGGATATCGATTGTGAATTTTATACATTTTCGGGCCACAAAGCTTATGCACCAATGGGAATCGGTGTTTTGTTTGGAAAGTCAGAATGGCTTGAAAAGTTGCCACCATATCAGTTTGGAGGTGAAATGATTGAAAGCGTTCATTTTGATGCTACCACTTTTAATGAATTACCTTATAAATTCGAAGCAGGGACACCTAATGTAGCAGGAGCTCTTGGGCTGGAAGCTGCTATTCGGTATATCGACCAATATGGCGTTGAACACATCAGGAAGTATGAAGACAAATTACTTGCTTATGCTACAAAAGCATTGAAGCAAATTCAGGGTGTACAGATCATCGGTAATGCTGCCGAAAAAACAGCCGTAATTTCGTTTATTGTAAATGGGGTACACTCGTATGATTTGGGAACCTTGCTGGATAAAATGGGTATAGCCATTCGAACAGGCAACCATTGCGCGCAGCCACTTATCGAGTCATACGGATTGGCCGGCACCCTAAGGATGTCGCTCGCCATGTACAACACAAAAAAAGAAATTGATATTTTTATTGATGCATTAAAGAAGGTGCTTGGCATGCTTCGTTAAAAAGTATAATATGACTATACAGGAACAGGAAAACGTGATTGTTGAAGAATTCAGCATTTTTAACGATTGGATGGATAAATACGCTTATTTGATTGAGTTGGGAAAAGAATTGCCCGTGATTGATGAGAAATACAAAACCAACCAATACCTGATCAGTGGTTGCCAGTCGAGGGTTTGGTTATTTGCCGAATTAAACGATAAAGGAATGGTGGTGTTTACCGCTGATAGTGATGCGGTTATTACCAAAGGTATTGTGAGCCTGCTGATAAAAGTTTTATCTATGCATACACCAAAAGAAATTCTGGAAGCTAATCTCGGATTCCTGGAAAAGATAGGGCTGAAAGAACACCTTTCGCCAACCCGTGCCAATGGACTCGTTTCTATGGTGAAGCAGATGCAGTTTTATGCAAGGGCCTTTCAACTAAAGTCGAACCTGAAAAAGTAATGCAGATGAATGATGTAGAAATTAAAGCACTGGAAGAAAGAATCACTTTTGTTTTGAAAAACATTTATGATCCGGAAATTCCGGTAAACATATATGACTTGGGACTGGTGTATGAAATCAAATCTGATGCTAATGGAAAGGTTCATATTCTGATGACCCTTACGTCACCCAATTGCCCGGTGGCTGAAAGTTTACCGGCACAGGTAAAGGAAGAAGTCAGCTATTTGAAAGAAGTAAAAGAAGTGGATCTCGAATTGACTTTCGAACCGCCCTGGTCGCAGGATTTGATGACTGAAGAAGCAAAATTGGAACTCGGGTTTCTTTAATTGATTGTTTAGTTACTGTGAGATAAATTCTTAGTTTCGGATTATAGGGATATTTTCATACATAAATCGGTAAAAGATTTAATAGATGTAAGTTTTTATATATTTACCGATTCAAATTTAACATTGTTAGCATTTTACATAAAAATTTAGCCCATTAATTTTATAAACAAAACAGTATGGTTAACAGGAGCTTCGTCCGGTATTGGTAAAGCCCTTGCTATAGATTTTGCAAAACAGAAGGCAAATCTGGTATTGTCGTCACGTAAACTAATTGAGCTAAAAAAGGTGCAAAAGGAATGTTTACTTTACACCCATCAATGCATCGTTATTCCTCTTGACCTTGAAAAAAATAAGGATTTCCAAAGTCTCGTGAATGAGATTGTTCAAAAGTATTCAACAGTTGATTATTTGTTGCTTAATGGGGGTGTTAGTCAAAGATCGTTAGCACATGAAACACCCATTGAAATAGATAGAAAATTGATGGAGGTTAACTATTTTGGAAATATTGCACTTGCGAAAGCGGTGCTACCCCAAATGGTCAGACAGCAAAAAGGACATATAATTGTGGTAAGTTCTATAGTTGGAAAATTTGGTTTCCCGCTTCGTTCGGCGTATGCAGCATCCAAGCATGCCTTACATGGTTTTTTCGAAACACTACGAGCCGAACATAAAAAGGATAATATTAAAATTACTATTGTTATTCCGGGAAGAGTAAAAACAAATATTTCTGTTAATGCTTTAAATAAAGAAGGAAAGCTACACGGGGAGATGGACCAGGGTCAGGAAAAAGGTATCAGTGCAGAGTCATGTTCAAAACAAATAGTTAAAGCGATAAAAAAAAACAAAAAAGAACAATTTATTGGTGGAAACGAACTGTCAATGGTGAAAATAAGGAAGTATTTACCTTTTCTTTTTTATAAGATTGTTAGTAAAGTTGAAACAAAATAAGCGTATGAAAAAGATAGCGGGAATACAACAAATAGGTATAGGTGTGACGGATGTGTATGAAGCCCTGAAATGGTATAAAGAAGTATTGGGTTACGATGTTGTCATTTTTGATGAAGCAGCTGAAGCTAACTTAATGGTGCGTTATACTGAAAATAAACCACAGAATCGTCATGCTATCCTGGCTTACAATTTTAAAGGTGGTGGTGGATTTGAAATCTGGCAGTACACAAGTCGTACCCCAGTTCCACCTGTTTTTGAAATTCAATTGGGAGATTTGGGAATTTACGCGTGTAAAATAAAATCTCCCGATGTTGAAAAAGCACACAAAGAATTTCGAAAAAAAGATGTCAACATCATTTCTGAATTAAAGAATTCACCTGAAGGGAAACCTCATTTCTTTATAAAAGATCCTTACGATAATATTTTTGAAGTTGAAGAAGGAGATGGTGACGATTGGCTGTTAAACCACGAAAAACCAACAGGAGGTAACTCTGGTGTAATCATTGGCGTTTCAGATATCGAAAAATCAATCAAGTTTTATTCTTCAATTTTAGGATACGATACCGTGGTTTACGATGAAGAGGGTGTTTTTGATGATTTAGCAGGACTTCCTGGAAGTAAAGAAAAATACAGACGTGTTCTTCTTAAACATTCAAAAAAGAGGGCGGGGGCATTTAGTCCTTTATTAGGTAATAGCCGGATTGAGCTAATACAGACCAGAACTCGCGAGGTGAGAAAGATTTATAAAAATCGCTTGTGGGGAGATTTGGGCTACATTCATCTGTGTTATGATATTATTGGGATGGAGGATTTAAAAAAAGAATGTGAGGATTTAGGGCATCCTTTTACCGTAGATAGTTCAAATAGCTTTGATATGGGAGAAGCAGCAGGGCATTTCTCATATATTGAAGATCCTGATGGAGCTTTAATAGAATTTGTGGAAACGCATAAAATCCCTATCATAAAAAAAATAGGCTGGTACTTAAATCTCCAGAAAAGAGGGCAATTAAAGCCGTTGCCAAATTGGTTTTTTAAACTCTTGGCATCATCCCGCAAAGTAAAATAAAAAGGCGCAAAGAAATCTCCTTGCGCCTTCATAACCTGTTGAAAAAAAGAACTAATTCTTTTTCTCAAGCATCAGAATTTCATTAGCAATAATTTCAGTAATGTACCTTTTATTGCCGTCTTTGTCATCATACGAGCGATTGGTGAGTTTACCTGAGAGGGCAATTTCTTTGCCTTTGTTCAGGTAATTCTCGGCCACTTTGGCGATCCTGCCCCAGGCAACAATATTGTGCCACTGTGTTTCTTCTACA
>JAZBOW010000344.1:0-2168 GCA_036351335.1 Bacteroidales bacterium
ATTTAGAAAGGAGATCACATATGTCCACCAGTTTTTTATATCATGGTTTTGGTTTAGTTGGCTACCAATACATTAGAACACGCAGGGTGATTTGATTCTACCCCACTTTTGATAAAAATTCATACTGTTACATAAATATCTGGACATTACCTCGCATATTCGATATAGTTAATATAATAACAATGCGAGAGGGTCATTTTGGAATTATCTCAGATTATAGTAAGACCTGTTCACAAAGTTGAAGAAGCACAATTCCAGGAACTTATGGAATTATATCATTATCTTGGTGCTTTGCCAAAAATTGGCAATACTATTTGGTATGTCGCTACCAATAATGATGAATGGGTTGCTTTAATTAGCTATTCTGCAGCTGCTTTAAAGTGCGGCGTTCGTGATCATTGGATTGGTTGGGGATTTCGGTACCAGTACGACCGGCTTCATTTAGTTGCCAATAATTCCCGATTTCTAATACTGCCTCAACATCATCACATGAATTTGGCTTCAAAAATATTATCATTATGCAAACGACGAATTCAAGATGATTGGGTAAACCGATTTGGATATCCCTTATTACTCATGGAAACCTTTGTCGACCCATCACGCTTTGTAGGCACAATTTACCAGGCAGCAAACTGGAAACTTATTGGCAAAACCAAAGGATATCAACGAACTCGCAATGGCTACAGCAACAACCGGAATGTCCCGAAGCTTGTATTTATTCAAGAGTTGCAACGCAATACGCGCGCACTATTATCTAACCATTCCTTAACAAATCTCTATAAAACAGGGGGCTCACGAATGAAATTAACTGCCGAACAAATGCGCTCTTTGCCAGAGTTTTTCCGTAAAATCAAAGATCCTCGACGAGAACAGGGAAAACGACATCGTATTCATATAGTATTAGCGATCGCAGCAGGGGCTATACTATGCGGAATGCGGGGTTACAAAGCAATATCAGATTGGAGCCAGGCGTTATCTCCCATAATGCGTGAACGATTTGGTTGCCGGTTTCAAAATGGGAAACATATCGTACCGAGTGAAAGCACTATTCGCGATGTTCTCATAAGGGTTGAACCGGTTGAATTAGACCAGGCACTCCAGCAATGGAATGCAGTATACGGAGCAATAGACCAAAGCTTGGCTATCGATGGAAAAACAATGTGCAATGCCATTGATGAAACCGGAAAACAAACCCATATAATGAGTGCTGTTGGTCACCAAAGCAATCAGTGTTACACCCAAAAAAAGTCGGCACTCTTCTAATCGAAGGGTGTGACAAAGAAAAACAAACAAACGAAATCAAAATTGCCATTCCGTTACTCGACAGCATCGACATCAGTGGAAAAACCATCACCGCCGATGCCCTGTTAACTCAACGAAATATAGCCAGTTACATAGTGTCACAAAGAAATGCTCACTATCATTTTACAGCCAAAGGAAATCAGAAGCAACTTATGGAAGATATTGCTTTTTGCTTTAAAAATATAGATAGAAAGCCGGATTTCAGCACAGTAGACAGTCCTGATCACGGTCGTATTGAAACCCGAAACATCTGGACAACCACCGATATGAACGACTACCTTGATTTTCCTTATGTGGGACAAGTATTTATGGTAGAACGTACCACTTTTTTTACAAAAAGCGGCAAAGAGAGAAAAGTAATTACCTATGGACTTACCAGCAAAACATCCGATATGGCCACGGCTAAAGATGTACTGAAAGATAATCGTGGGCACTGGAGCATTGAAAATAGCTGTCATTACATTATTGACTGGAACTATGATGAAGACCGTAGCCGAATCGTAAAAGGCTATGGCCCTGAGAATATAACACGTCTAAGGCGATTCGCCGTAGGTTTGCTTAAAAGTAAGGGGGTTTCAAACGTCTCACAAAAGATGCGACAATTATTAATGACCCCGCGTATGGTCTTAGATTATTTAAAAATGACGAGGAATAGCCGTTGTGCATCAAAACCTTAAAAATTAGAACAAATTTACCGTGGTTTGACCCCAATTTTTCTATTTTCCATAAATTTTGATGAGGAGGAGCGTTAAAATGACAGGCGGCTACCGCATTATTTTATTGCATATGCCTTGTCGTGAGGGCCGACAGTCAGAAAAACAACCGTTTTATCAGGCAGGTTGTCACAAAAGCAGTATTCACACCCG
>JAZBOW010000345.1:0-4373 GCA_036351335.1 Bacteroidales bacterium
AGTATTGGCCCATTCATGGGCATCCACTGTATTCGGCCGGGTTTTTGAAACCAGCTTTACGGCATATTCCATTACATTGTCAGCTACAGGAATTTTACGCAACAGTTGCTGGAAAAACAAAATGTTTTCGGCATCCAGCACTTCTTCCACCTCTACTGATTGTCCCACAGTGGTTCTTTTTACCACATCCATCTCTTCATCGAAAGAAGGATAATCTAGAATAAGGTTGAACATGAAACGGTCGAGCTGGGCTTCAGGCAAGGGGTAGGTACCTTCCTGCTCGATTGGATTTTGTGTGGCCAGCACGAAAAAAGGTTGCCCCAGTTTGTACGACATACCTGCAACCGTTACCGCCTTTTCCTGCATAGATTCAAGCAATGCGGATTGGGTTTTTGGTGGCGTACGGTTGATTTCATCTGCCAGAATAATATTTGCGAAAACCGGACCTTTGATGAATTTGAATTTCCGGTTTTCATCCAGTATTTCTGTACCAATGATATCGGAGGGCATCAGGTCAGGTGTGAATTGAATACGGTTGAACGACAAACCCAGTGCCTGACCAATGGTATTAATCAATAATGTTTTTGCCAAACCCGGAACACCAACCAACAGCACGTGTCCCTGACTGAAAATAGATATAAGTGTATTTTTGATGATCTTATCCTGGCCTACTATTACTTTTCCAATCTCACTTTTTAGGGCATTATATTTCTTCACAAAAGCATCAACAGCTTCAACATCAGACGTGTAGTTCATGTAATCGTTTTTTACGGGTTCAATATGGGTATGCTTATCTGGGATTCCACTCATTTGCAAAGGTACAATCTTTATAGTGGTCGATAATCCTGATATAGGTTTTCCGGGCTTTCTCATTGATCCAATTATCTACGATTCTGCGTTGCTTATCCTGCAGCGCCCATTCCTGGATTTTAGAGTAGTCTTGCTCCAGACTGGCTCTGTGAGGTTCCCTTTTCTCTTTCAATAGCAATAACCGATAGGCATCCTTTTGGTCTTCCGTTTTCATCGGGACAGGGTTTGAGAGCTCACCCACTTCCATTTTTTCAATGGTAAACGACACCTGGGCATCCAATTGTTCGGCTTCAAAAGTGGTACTTCCGGTATATGGATTGATCAGCAACCCACCGCTATTCTTATTATCCGCATCCGAAAATTTTTCTACAGCCTGATCAAATGTTATTGAGTCGGCCCTGATTTGCACAGCAACACTATCCAACTCATTTCGGGCTTTTACAAGGTCTTCGGGAGCTACCTTTGGCACAAGTAAAATATGCCTCACATTTACATAATCGCCTTTTCGTTCGATCATCTGTATGATATGATATCCGGCTTCTGTTTCCACCACATTCGACACTTCTCCCTCTTTTAATTTAAAGGCGATGGCTTCAAATTCAGGGTATAGCTGACCCCTGCCATAAAAACCCAACTCACCGCCTTCTTTTGCAGATCCGGGATCCTGCGAGTAGAGAATGGCAAGGGTGGAAAAACTTTCACCTTTCAATATCCGTTTCCGGAATTCGAGGAGTTGTTCTTTTACCCGTATCTTTTCTTCCACGTTAACGGGTGGTTTTTTAACGATCTCGGCAATGACGAATTCCGTTTTTATCAGTGGAATACTATCGGTTGGCAATGAACGGAAAAAGCTTCTGATCTCTGATGGTGTCACCGTTATCCCTTCAATAATGCCACTTTGCACCTGCTGAGTGACAAGTTGATCTTTCACAATATCATATAATTCCTGCTTGATCTCAACAAGGGTTTTATCATAATAGGCCTCAAGCTTTTCCTGTGATCCAAACTGGTTGATAAACATACCAAGCCGTCGGTCAAGTTCCGATTCAACCTGAATATCACTCACTTCAATACTGTCCACCTCAGCTTCAGCCGCCATTAGTTTTTGGTACATGATGTCTTCGAGAATCACACAGCGGATTTCGCTGGCACTCCCACTTATTCCACTCTGCATGCGATAACTTAAATACTGGGTTTCAATATCCGATTCAAGCACAATATTTTTACCAACGACGGCTACCACCTGGTCAACCACTTGTTCCTGTTGTGCTATAGACGGAATTGATAATAGCACCGTCAATATAAAGCCTAAGCAGCTTGATAACAATGCAGTACCTGAAATGCTGAAACGTATATTTTTAAAGAAATTATTCATTGTAGTAAATTTCAAATTCATTATTTAAAATTGCGTCCGCGTATATATCGTCGCGCAACTTTTTAGCAATCTTCATCTTTCTTTTATTGATAATGATATTCCGAATATGGCTGTTCTCAAAGTCGATAGGCGACACATCATCTTTTATTTTGTAGTCGAAAAATTTTATGAGGTAAAGTGCATCATCTTCCGTTTCTTTTACAAAACCTTTTGTATTCAGATACAATTCGGGCTGATTGATTTGTATGGGCAAATTCTCTTCAATCCAGTTAAACCTCACCCAAGTGGCTGTATCGAGGTAAAATGAATTCGCGTGTTCCTTGCACAAGTTTTCAAGCCTGTCGAGCATCAACGAGTCAGGTAATTTGATAGCCTTATCAAATTTCTTTTCATTTTTTGAGTCGACATCCAGCACTATATACATCAATTTGGCAATATTTTCTTTTAATTCGAAATCAGATGAATGTTGTTGGTAATACGCTTCTATTTCAGCATCTGACACAATCGTATCCAGATTTTGCCTGATCCACTCACTTTCGTATTTGAAAATAATAAGTGAATTTTTATAATCGTTGAGTTGTTGTTCAAAATCGAGTTGCTGGCTGCTTAAATTTTTTTCGGCCTGCTGGATCATGAGCGTTGTTTTCACCCAATTTCTTACAAAGTTCTTCACTATTTCTATACTATCAGCTGGTGAGGCTTCATCAGCTACCAGTCCTTTTAAGTCAGAGCCATACAAATATTCGTTGTTCACGCGTGCAAGCACATTGCCTTCTTTTTTTGTCAATGGCCGCTGGCAGGCAGTTATTATTATGGCTGCCAGCACGAATATGAATACAATTGTTTTATACAATGCTGATAGATATTATTTATTATGTTCCAATAATTTTTTCAATACTTCCTGGTTGATACTTACAGGATATTTCTCTTTTAATTCCTGAATCCATGCTTTTTCCAGGTAACCCTGGTAGTCAGCTGTGGCCAACCCCCTTGCTTCACTTAAGGTTTTTTGCGCAGGTTCAAGTACTTCCCTGATCTTTATGAATACCACAAGGTTTTCGACATCAGAATTAATTTGATCTGAAAGGCCTTCTTGCCACTGAACCTGATCGACATAGGCATTATCACCTTTTTCATAGTAAGCCGGTTTTATTTTCACTTTTTTCTGGATGGAATCCTGCTCAAATGCCAAGGCGATATCTCCATCATTATCATTCATCGTAATGATCTTTTGCACCTGCTCAACAATCTCATTATCCCTGATCTCATAAACAGTAGCATCGACTCTTTCTTCCCACATATAATCACCATTGTGCGTATTGAAATAAGTTTCAAGGCCTGTGGTGTCGATCACAGCTTTCGACCAAACTTTCTCATCTGTCAGGTTAAACAGCAGGATACCATCATGGTATTCTTTCATCAGGTCCTTAAATTCAGGGTAATTATCTTCAAGGTGCTGGTCTTCATAGTCGAGGCACATCTCATTTTCAAAAGCAGCAAGCATCCTGTTAAGATACACATTGAGATCAATCACCTCCTGAGGTGCCTGCTTGCCTTCTATGTATTTTGCGAACTCATACTGCGAATATTTGGTATCTCCAATTTTGAAAAGGGGTTTCGTAAAATCCATCAATGTTTCAGCTTTAAATGTACCCTGGAAAACTGTTGTATCTATTTGTATGTAAAGCTCTTCCTTTGCTTTTTCATACACCTTTATACCATTTTCGGCTTTTATTTTCTGAATTACAGCTTCCTCGCTTTTTTGAGCTCTTTGATCTTTGGAGATCCTTTCTTTTAACTTCGGCGCTTCTTCCTCAAATGTGCCTGGAGTTTCGCGACTTATTAATTTAATGATATGGAAACCATACATTGTTTTTACCGGTTCAGTAATGTCATTTATTTCCATATTGCTAACGGCTTCCACAAATTCAGGCACGACCCTGTTGCTGGTAAATTTTGAAAGCTGTCCGCCATTTCTGGCCGATCCTTTATCCTCAGAATATTGGATTACAGCATCTTCAAACTTCATCCCCTCTTTAATTTTTTCTGAGATATTATTTATCTTCTCTGCTTTGCGCGCCGAATCCTCAGCACTGGCATCGGGTCTCAGGGCCACAAATATGTGGGCTACCTGCACAGTGCCCATGGCATCCTGAATATCATTAATCTTCAGCAGATGGTATCCGAA
>JAZBOW010000346.1:0-2076 GCA_036351335.1 Bacteroidales bacterium
AAAAGTCTCATAAGGATAGTAGTGGAGAATACTATTGTCCGATGCGCTGTGAAGGTGATAAGGTGTACAATGAGCCCGGGGATTGTCCCGTATGCGGAATGCATTTGAAGAAAGAAGAAAGTGCTGCTGGTTCAAAGGTCATATATACCTGTCCCATGCACCCTGAAGTGAGGCAAGACAATCCTGGTGACTGTCCAAAATGTGGGATGACACTGGTTCCGGAAAAAGGTGAAGAAACCAGTGATGAAGAAAAGGCCTATAAAAAGATGGCTAAAAAATTCTGGATCGCTTTGGCATTGACCATACCTGTATTTATAATAGCCATGTCCGAATTTGTTCCTTTTCTGAATCTCGAAAATGTGGCTTCAAAGAAAGCATGGAATTGGGTGCAGCTGGTTTTAACCGCACCAGTTATATTTTATTCGAGTTGGGTCTTTTTTAAACGAGGTTGGAGTTCAGTTCGTCGATGGGCACCAAATATGTGGACATTGATTTCCATTGGCGTGGGTGCTGCATTCCTATTCAGTTTTTTTGGCCTTCTGTTTCCGGGATTGTTTCCTTCCCAGTTTAAAGATACGGGGGGGGATGTGCATCTTTATTTCGAGGCAGCGGCAGTCATTTTAACCCTGGTGCTTATGGGGCAGGTTTTGGAATTACGTGCACACAGCAAAACAAATTCAGCCATTAAAGCCTTATTAGGATTAGTACCTCCTGTTGCCCGTGTAATCAGAAATGGAGAAGAGGTAGAAATCCCTTTGGAGGAAGTAAAATCTGGTGATGTTCTAAAAGTCAAACCCGGCGAGAAAATTCCTGTTGATGGTGCATTAATAGAAGGCTCTGCTGTTATTGACGAAAGTATGATAACAGGCGAACCAATTCCTGCTGAGAAGTCAGTAGGAGACAAGGTTACCGGAGGCACAATCAATGGAAAAACAGCTTTTAAAATGAAAGCCGAAAAAGTGGGTAGTGATACACTGCTGGCGCAAATCATCGATATGGTGAATACGGCCAGCCGCTCCCGGGCACCAATCCAGAAACTGGCCGATACCGTGGCCAGGTATTTTGTACAAATAGTAATCTCAATTGCGATTATCACATTCGCAGTTTGGGCAATCTGGGGACCGGAGCCGGCGTATGTTTATGCATTTGTAAATGCTGTGGCGGTTTTAATAATAGCTTGCCCATGTGCTTTAGGACTGGCAACCCCCATGTCCATTATGGTAGGCTCAGGTCGGATGGCAAGGGCTGGTGTACTTGTAAAGGATGCACGCGCCATTGAAGAAATGAATAAAGTAGATACGCTCATCATTGATAAAACAGGTACCATCACCGAAGGAAAGCCAAGCCTTAAAGAGTTTAAATCATTTGGTAATCTTAGTGATACAGAAGTCCTTCAGCTGGCAGCCTCAGTTGATGCCAATAGTGGACATCCACTGGCCGATGCTGTTGTGGGGGGCGCAAAAGCCAATAATTTGGAGATATTGAAACTTGATAAATTTGAATCAGTAACAGGAAAAGGTGTACAAGCCGTTTATAAGAGTGAAAAAATTGGATTGGGAAACCATCGCTTACTTGAAGATTTTAAGGTGATCCTCGACGATAAATACAAGAAAATCGTTGAAGAGTGGCAATCGGCAGGACAAACAGTAATGTACCTGATTCTTAATGATAAGGTAGAAGGCATTGTAAGTGTAGCCGACAAAATCAAGGAAACTTCAGCTAATGCCATCAAAGAATTACAGGGAATGGGTATTCAAGTACACATGCTCACTGGTGACAATAAGTTAACGGCAAAAGCAGTTGCAGATGAATTGGGGCTGGATGGTTTTCAACCTGAATGTTTGCCTGAAGATAAATATAATAAGGTAAAAGAATTACAGGAACAGAGTCATGCAGTAGCTATGGCCGGAGATGGTATTAATGATGCCCCGGCACTGGAACAGGCCAATGTGGGAATCGCTATGGGAACAGGCACCGACATTGCCATGCAAAGTGCTGAAATAACACTGGTGAAAGGCGACCTGAATGGTATCGTTCGTGCCCGGGAATTAAGTCACAGAGTGATGCGGAATATTA
>JAZBOW010000347.1:0-9152 GCA_036351335.1 Bacteroidales bacterium
CAATGATTCGGAAAGAGCTGCTTTGGATTTTGCATTGGCCAGTTCTGTCATCCCAAATAATGTTACAGATGAAATTGCGGACAACCTCAGGAAATACTGGAACGAGGGTGAAATCGTTGAAATAATGGGTGTCATCGCCTTATTTGGCTATCTTAACCGTTGGAATGATTCGATGGGCACTGAAATGGAAGATGGCGCCATTGAATCAGGCGAGCAATTTCTTGCGAAGAAAGGCTGGATTGTCGGAAAGCATCAGTATTAATAACATTTCATGTAAACACCATGTTAAGAATCACTTTTAAATTTTACCTGCTGACCAACATCATATTTTTGTTGGCGTCATGTGAAGAGCAAAAAACCGCTGAAATCATTCCTCAACCCAACAGTATTAACCTAATCCAGCATGTTAACCCATTTATTGGTACAAAGAATATGGGGCATACTTTTCCGGGGGCCACGGTACCTTTTGGCGCCATTCAGTTAAGCCCGGAAACCAATCAGGTATCCATGTATATTGACGGTGACTACAATCCCCAAGTTTACAGCTATTGTGCAGGCTATCAATATGAAGATTCAACCATCTTCGGTTTCAGCCACACCCATTTCAGTGGCACAGGTCATTCCGATCTCGGTGACTTACTTATCATGCCAACCACAGGTAAACTTAATCTAGATCCTGGTGATGCTTCTATTCCTCATAGTGGATATTTCTCTTCATTCAGTCATGAAAATGAATTTGCCGAACCTGCCTACTATCGTGTTTATTTATATGATTATGATGTGAAGGCTGAACTGACGGCTACCGAAAGGGTGGGCTTTCACCGGTATACTTTTCCCGAATCTGACAGTGCACATTTCATTCTCGACCTGATGTCCAATATTTATAATTATAACGACAAAAATGTCTGGACTTTTGTTCGCGTTGAAAATGATTCAACCATCACAGGTTTCCGACAAACAACCGGCTGGGCCAGAACACGAACTGTTTATTTTGCTTTAAAATTTTCCAAACCCTTCAACTCATACGGTCATAAAAAATACGATTACAACCCGTATAAAGGATTCTACAGGCGATTCAACGAGGAAGAAAACTTCCCGGAAATGGCTGGAAAAAAGTTACGGGCTTATTTCAATTTTAATACAGAGAAAGATGAACAAATAAAAATAAAGGTGGCGCTTTCATCAGTCAGCACCGATGGCGCCATGAAAAATCTGGAAACGGAAATTCCCCTTTGGGATTTCGATACCGTTAAATTGCAAAGCCAGGAAAAATGGAATAAAGAACTTGCAAAAATTGAAGTTGAAACCCTCACCGAATCAGATAAAATCACTTTTTATACGGCTTTGTATCATACCATGCTTGGGCCTACCATTTACGAGGACGTTGACGGAAATTACAGAGGGTTAGATATGAATGTCCATCATTCAAAAAGATTTACAAACTATACTACTTTTTCACTTTGGGATACATACCGGGCGCTGCACCCGTTGTTTAACATTATTCAGCCTCAACGTAATAATGATATGATCAAATCCATGCTGGCACATCACGATCAAAGTGTTCATCAGATGCTACCGATATGGAGCCACTATTCGAATGAAAACTGGTGCATGATCGGTTATCATTCAGTTCCGGTAATCGTGGATGCGATCATCAAAGGAACAACTGATGTAGACCCTGACAGAGCATTAAAGGCCTGCATCAACACTTCAACAACGCCTTATTTTGACGGGTTGGATTCATATATGGAATTGGGCTATGTTCCCGAAGATAGAAGTTCCTCTTCTGTTTCAAAAACACTGGAATTTGCCTATGATGATTGGTGTATCGCCCAACTGGCAAAAAAAATGGGTGATTCGATTACATACCGGAATTACTCCTGGAGATCGGAGAATTTTAAAAATGTTTTTAATACTTCAACAGGATTTATGCAGCCCAAATTATCAGACGGAAGCTGGAAAAAATCGTTCGACCCACTGGACACACACGGACAAGGGTTTATTGAAGGCAATGCCTGGAATTATGGTTTATACGTACCACATGATATTGAGCAAATGATCGAAATGATGGGTGGTTCAGAACAATTTATAGTGCATCTCGACTCCCTTTTCAATATGGAATTGGATGATAAATACATTGAAAACACGGAAGATATTACCCGCGATGGCATCATTGGTAATTATGTACAGGGCAACGAGCCAGGACACCACATTCCTTATTTGTACAATTGGACGGATGCCCCCTGGAAAACCCAGGAAAGAGTGCGGATGATCATGCGAACTATGTATGGGTCTGAAGAGGATGGGTTATGCGGTAATGATGATGCAGGACAAATGTCGGCCTGGTATATTTTCAGCGCACTGGGGTTTTACCCGGTTTGTCCAGGCTCTGATCAGTATACATTAGGAAGTCCTTTGGTTAAAGAGGCAAGCATTCGACTGGAAAACGGAAAATCTTTCTCGGTTAAAACGATTAATCAAAGCGAAGGCAATGTATATGTTGAAAAAGTTGAATTGAACGGAACAGTTATCGATCGCAATTATATTACTCATAAAGAGATTATAAACGGAGGAGAACTGGCTTTTTACATGATAGAAAAACCCAATAAACCAGTAAAATAATCTGACAGAAATATTTCTACATAACCTACACTATCGGGATTTTACCGTTCATATTTTAATACCTTTATTGTAATTATTCAATAATCTCTTTCATAACACCCTACCATTTATGATTGACCAGAAAACAATTCGCCCCATAGAAACAGTCCGCATCTTATTGGCATCGGACAACCGTGTTGAGTTAACGAGTTTTCTCGAATCGTTATCATCAACTCAGTTGGTTTACCTAATGAGCAGACTGCATAAAGATGAGCAACAAAATTTGCTCACGCTGCTACATCCTGAAGATGCAGCATATGTAATTGAAGAATTACCCGATGCACAGGCAGTTGACATTATCGAAGATATGGATGTTGGAGATGCGGCGGCAATCATCAACGAAATGATGAGTGATGAGCAGGCGGACCTCATCATGGAATTACATGAAAAAGATGCAGAAGCCATTTTAACAGAAATGAATCCTGTTGAGGCTGCCGGACTAAGAAAACTGATAGAGTATGATCCGGAAACTGCCGGTGGATTAATGCTCACCGAGTATATAAGTTATAAAGAAACAACCACCGTAAAGGAAGTTATTGAGGATTTAAGAAAGAACGCGGAAAAATATAAGTATTATCATGTCAGATACATTTATGTCCTATCAAAACAAGGTGTTTTTTTAGGCGTACTCCAAATGCAGGATCTGTTGCTTGCCAACCCAGGTCAGCACCTGTCAGAAATTGTTATCAAAGATGTGATTGCGGTTCATGTAGATGCTTCTCTCGATGAAGTGAGCGATCTTTTTGACAAGTATGACTTTTATGGAATTCCTGTCATTGACGACCATAAAAAACTGATTGGCATCCTGAGGAGAAAGAATGTGCTGGAAGCCATCAATGAAAGGGCTGCTTATGAGCATTTAGAAACCCAGGGTATCGTCGGTGGCGATGAACTAAGAACCATGCCGGTGTTTCTTCGCTCGCGAAGACGGCTTTCATGGTTATCGGTTAATATCCTGTTAAACATCATCGCTGCCAGTGTGATCGCATTTTACCAGGACACTTTAAGCACCGTAATTGCATTGGCTGTTTTTCTACCTATTATTTCAGATATGAGCGGCTGCTCCGGAAACCAGGCTGTTGCAGTGAGTATGCGGGAACTTTCACTCGGTACAGTGAAGCCAACTGAAATGCTAAGGGTATGGTTTCAGGAAATTTCCGTAGGACTCATCAATGGTTTTGTACTTGGCATCCTGATCGGTTTGGCAGCTTATTTATGGAAAGGAAGTGTTTACCTCGGACTGGTTGTTGGTGGTGCACTTGCTGTGAACACCATCGTGGCTGTTTCAATTGGTGGCACGGTCCCCCTGTTCCTTAAAAAAATGAATGTTGACCCAGCACTGGCATCCGGCCCTATTTTGACTACAATTACGGATATGATTGGATTTTTTCTTGCCCTGAGTTTCGCAACAATTATGATCTCCCAATTGGGCGGATTATAAATACTGAAACAAAGTCAGAAACACAACCATTAGAAACCAATCATCAGGCTGGCATACGCCCAGCGATGCCACAAGGCTGTCGGAAATGAAGGTGATACAACCTCCTGACCTATTTCGAGTTTAATCAGTTTAAAAACAAACGTACCGCCAAACCTAGTATGCCAGATATTTGAATTAATATAAGGAATAGTTCTGCCAACTCCCTGGTTGTAAGCCCCTCCCTGAATGGCAGCATTATAATTAACAAAATAGAGATCCCCGGTAACAAAAAACCATAATTGCCAATTCGTTGAAGCGTCAATTCCCATATGACTGAAATAATCATCGAATTTACCTAACCGAAAATAACCACCTACCTGGGCTTCAGTATGTGGAATCCCCAGCTTTCCTCCCACATAGGCATTCAATTCAAACCAACTTACATTCACAATTCCCTTTTCGATCATGGCAGAATATTGTAGGCAAAAATCATTTCCTACCTGTGTATCCCAACCTTCCACATGATCGGCAATAGAAATATTATGATGCAGCGTATTTTGAAAATACCCTCCCCCACTGGCAGGCCCCATCACACCAATTTGTATAGCTGAAGATAGTTTATACCGGTTGCGATGGTTAAAAGATTCTTTCTGACTGCCTATCAGTAGATAGGATGCATAAGGGTGATCAATGCCCTTTATCTGAGGCACATAGATTTCAATAGGTGTATAAATTTTATGTGTAAACGTTAAAGAATAATAAACACGACTCTGCTTACCATTGGGCAGTAATATAAAATTCAATGGCGACTTGTTCATGAATGCTGCATACACTTTAAATTCAATTCCATTGGAATAATATTGATCCGTGTAGAAAGTCATATCATTATCAACTCTTAACTCAAAGATCAATTGCTGCTTGACCTTTTGTGCAAAAAGAACTGAAGAGAGGAAAATAATTAGTATGGTGGCAAATAGTTTCAATTAAAATTCAATATTCACACAAATTGAATATAAAATTACATCAATATCAAGCAAAAGTCAAAATGTAACATTTTTTTAAGAATTTATGGATGCTATATTATTCAGAATTATACTATATTTTCTGGATATTTCTATGACCCTGATATTAAGATACGATCTCCTCACAACATCTCAATTTAAGATGAAAATGCATCGACAATTGCTGGCGGCAATTCCCTATTTGCGAAATCCTATTGTAAAGTGATTGATAAAATGACAGGTCATCACTGACAAAACCCTTTTAAACATCCATTTGTTAATACCTTTTCGCAAAATAAACCGATAATATGTAAATATATCGAACCTTTAGGCATAATAAATGTTATGCTTTAAGCTGGTATTTATGGATTGTGTAATTTTGTAAAAATTTCTAAAATAGTATTATGGAAGCAAAGTTTTCTCAGCGAGTTAAGGATGTGCTGTCATATAGCCGCGAAGAAGCCGTTAGGTTGGGAAATAATTATATAGGACTTGAACATTTATTGTTAGGACTCATACGTGAAGGCGACGGCCTGGCCGTGCAAGTACTCAGTTATTTCGGCATCGACCTCAAACAAGTAAAAGTGAGCATTGAAAATGCGATTAAATCAAATAATACCAATACTCTTAAACTCGAAAATATTCCCCTGGTTAAACAGGCGGAAAAAACTTTAAAAATAACCGTACTGGAAGCCAAGCTTTTTAACAGCGAATTAATTGGTACTGAGCACCTTTTACTGGCTATTTTAAAGGATGAAAACAACCTGGTCACAAAAAAACTGGAAAGTTTGGGAGTGAATTATAGCAATATTAAAGAAGAACTGGCCACAATCCTGAAAGAAAAAAAAGATGACCCCGCATATTTTGATCCAAAATCAGAGTTACCGGGAGAAACAGAAGACGAACCTGAAGAAGGCCAGAAACCATTTGGTGGTGGCTTGAAAAAAACTGCCGACCCGAAATCCAAAACTCCTGTACTTGACAATTTTGGCCGCGACTTAACCAAGATGGCCGAAGAAGGCCGCCTCGATCCAATAGTCGGACGTGAAAAGGAATTGCAACGTATTGCACAAATATTAAGTCGACGTAAAAAAAACAATCCCATCCTGATTGGTGAACCGGGTGTAGGCAAATCAGCCATTGCAGAAGGCCTCGCACTTCGGATTATTGACAGGAAAGTCTCCAGGGCATTGTTCAACAAACGGATTGTTACCTTGGACCTGGCATCATTAGTGGCCGGCACAAAATACCGCGGGCAGTTTGAAGAGCGGATGAAAGCAGTGCTTAATGAACTTGAAAAAAATGACCATATCATCCTTTTTATCGATGAAATACATACGATTGTTGGTGCAGGAAATGCATCTGGATCACTCGATGCTTCCAACATGTTCAAACCTGCTTTAGCCAGAGGTGAACTGCAGTGTATTGGAGCCACAACATTGGATGAATACCGACAGTATATTGAAAAAGATGGTGCGCTGGAAAGAAGATTTCAAAAAATATTAGTTGATCCCACCTCTACTGAGGAAACCATTGATATTCTGAAAAATATCAAGGAAAAATATGAAGATCACCACTTGGTGAAATATTCAGATGATGCCATTAAATCATGTGTACATCTAACCAACAGGTACATCAGCGACAGGTACCTACCAGACAAAGCGATTGATGCACTTGATGAAGCCGGTGCCAGGGTGCATATAAGCAATATTCACGTTCCTGCTGAGATCATCAACCTTGAAAATTCGATAGACGAAATCAAAGAACAGAAAACGGGTGCTATAAAATCCCAGAAATTTGAAGAAGCAGCTCAGTTCAGGGATATTGAAAGACAGTATACCGAGGAACTGGCCAGGGCTAAGAAACGCTGGGAGGAAGAAGCCAAGATCCATCGCGAAGAAGTCTCCGAAGAAAGTGTTGCCGAAGTGGTAGCCATGATGACGGGCATCCCGATGAAAAATATTGCTCAAAGTGAAAGCCAACGGCTTATCAATATGGACAAAGAACTCCAATCAGATGTAGTGGGCCAGAACGAAGCCATTAAAAAGGTGGTAAAGGCCATACGACGCAATCGTGCCGGACTGAAAGATCCGAACAAACCCATTGGTTCGTTCATATTCCTTGGCCCCACTGGTGTTGGAAAAACATATCTTGCTAAAATGCTGGCAAAATTCTTATTCGATTCTGAAGATGCGCTTGTACGAGTTGACATGAGTGAATATATGGAAAAATTTGCCGTGTCAAGGCTCGTTGGTGCACCTCCCGGATATGTTGGATACGAAGAAGGAGGCCAACTAACCGAAAAGGTTAGAAGAAAACCTTATTCGATAGTGTTGTTGGATGAAATCGAAAAAGCACACCCGGATGTGTTTCACTTGCTGCTGCAAGTTTTAGACGATGGCGTACTAACAGATGGTTTGGGCCGTCGTGTTGATTTTAAGAATACCATCATTATAATGACATCCAATATTGGGTCACGTCAGTTAAAAGACTTTGGCCAGGGTGTTGGTTTTAGTACTTCTGCTAAAAAATCTAGTAAGGCAACACATGCTACGGGCGTAATTGAAAATGCTTTGAAAAGAGCCTTTGCCCCCGAATTCCTGAACAGGATCGATGATGTGGTCATATTTGAATCACTCGAACGAGAAGATATTCACAAGATCATTGATATTGAGCTTTCGCATCTCTACAAACGTATTGACGATATGGAATATAAGATCACTGTAAGTGATAAAGCCAAAGATTATATCATTGAAAAAGGCTGGGATGAGCAATTCGGCGCACGTCCTTTAAAAAGAGCTATTCAGAAATATATTGAAGATCAACTGGCGGAAGAAATCATTAAAAGCTCAATACATACCGGTGATACCATCGTGGTGGATCACGATACCAAAAAAGATGATATAAGCATTGTCATCAAAAAGGTGAAAAAGCCTGCCGCCAAAAAGAAAACTGGCAAGAAATAAAAAACATATTTCCAAAACCGGGTTCATTCCCGGTTTTTTTTTTCGATCTGTTATAGAGAATTCAATTTTATAAAAAATATCATATAGCTCAAAAGGATTCAAATTATATCTTTGTTGCTCATAACGAAAACAGGAACATATGAACACGGAAGCGAAAATAAAAGGAGCAGAATTTTTAATAAAGGATGTATCATATAAAGATGTATTCATCCCGGAAGAATTTGATGAAGAACAGCAAATGATTGCTGAAACCTGCGCCGATTTTGTAGAAACTGAAGTAGCCCCGAATTTTAATGCGCTAGATGAACATACCGAAGGTTTGATGGCAGCATTACTTAAAAAAGCCGGTGCACTTGGTTTATTGGGCATTTCTGTACCTGAGCAATATGAAGGCTTTGGACAGTCATTCCTCACTTCAATGCGTGCAAATGAGGCCATTGGTTCGGCTTATTCATTTTCAGTGGCCTTTATGGCACATACTGGTATTGGCACGCTTCCGCTTTTGTATTATGGAAATGATGAACAACATCAGAAATATGTTCCAAGGCTTGCTACCGGCGAGTGGCTGGCAGCTTATTGTTTGACTGAACCTGGAGCAGGATCAGATGCAAATGCCGGAAAAACAAAAGCTATTCTGTCAGAAGACAGCAAACATTATACATTGAATGGGCAGAAAATGTGGATCACAAATGGTGGCTTTGCCGATCTGCTCACGGTGTTTGCAAAAATTGAAAACGACCGTGTATTAAGTGCCTTTCTTGTAGAATCAAGCTGGGAAGGCATAACCATGAACCCCGAAGAACACAAAATGGGGATCAAAGGTTCATCTACGCGGCAGATATTTTTTAATGATGTAAAAGTACCGGCCGAAAATTTATTGGGCCGTCGTGGTGAAGGTTTCCGTATCGCATTGAATATTTTGCATATTGGCAGGATCAAGCTGGGTGCCACAGTTATCGGAGGTATGCGCCGGGCTATCAATAATTCTGTTTCCTATGCCAATGAAAGAAAACAATTTGGTTCATTCATTGCCGAATTTGGTGCCATAAAATTTAAAATGGGCAACCAGGTGGTACGTATGTTTGCCACAGAATCAGCCGTATA
>JAZBOW010000348.1:0-10509 GCA_036351335.1 Bacteroidales bacterium
CATGTGATTTTATTTTAGTTTTGTTCCGCAAAAATATTCAAAATAAATGCAAAAAACGGAATTGGTATTAAATAAGGAAGGGAAGGTATATCATTTGAACCTGAAGCCGGGTGATGTGGCTGATACAATCATTCTGGTGGGCGATCCCGGCAGGGCAGGCGTGATAGCCACTTATTTCGACAAGATCAGGTTTGAAGGACATAACCGGGAGATATATACCTATACGGGTGTTTATAAAGGCAAAGAAATTTCGGTGGTTTCGACAGGAATGGGCACCGATAATATAGAAATTGTGCTGACCGAACTGGATGCGATGTTTAACATTGATTTTGAGACCAAACAACCCAAAGAAAAGCTTACTTCACTGAATTTTATCAGGATCGGCACTTCCGGTGCATTGCATGCGGATATACCGGTATTTGATTCCTATCTTGTTTCGGAATATGGTTTGGGACTGGACGGTCTGGTGTATTTTTATGAAAAGGGCCCGTTTGTGATGGAACGCGAAATGACCTCCAGTTTCATCAACCAGTTGGAATGGGACCGCGATTTACCAAAGCCCTATGCTATCAGAGGATCATCAGAATTAATTGCCACATTAGGAGCAGGATTGAAAAAAGGCATTACCCTCACAGCACCCGGCTTTTATGCGCCGCAGGGCCGTGAAGTGAGGTTGAACGTGACGGACAAAACCATTATCGACCGGGCTTCAAAATTCAGGTATAACGGATTCCAGGTAACCAATTTTGAAATGGAAACATCCGCATTGTATGCACTTTCAGCCATGCTGGGCCACCAGGCCATGACCGTTTGTGATATTATTGCCAACCGGATTACCGGTGACTTCAGCCCCGATTACAAAGCCAGTATGGGCAAGTTGATCCAGTTGATGTTGGACAGGATCAGTAAGATCTAATTAAAAAAGATTTCTTTCAAGGAAATGTTCCAATGATATAAAGGTTTTCTCTTTAGCCTCAATAAAGCCCATATGGCCCACATCATTCATGATCAATGCTTCACAGTTGGAAGGCAACCGGAGTTGGGGCAGAATGGTTTCCATCGGTATTCTCGAATCTTGTTTTCCAATGATAAAATAAACAGGAGCCTTTAGTTTTTCAAGTGTATCCAAATGGCTTTCACGATCCCGCATTCCAAGTAAGGCAGCTATAATGCCTTTTGCAGGCGTTTTATCTGCTACTTTCCGTAATGCTTCAATTTCAGTTTTAAAATTTGAAATATTTTCCTCCGCAAACAAACCTGGAATAAACGAATGAATAAAAGCGGTATGATTCTGCTGAACAACTTTAATGGTTCTGTCACGGTTCTTTTTACCCTCAGTGTTATCGGAAGCTGCCTGCGAATGAAAGAGCACCAGGCCGCTCAGCTTTCCAGGGAATAGTTTTGCAAAAGCAAGTGAGACATATCCGCCCATCGAATGGCCCACCAAAATGCAATGTCCGATCTTTTCGTTTTCAAGTACTTCTTTCACTTTTTTGGCCATAAAATCCATCGAGTGGCTTTCATTGAAAACATCACTTTTGCCAAAACCCGGCAGATCGATACAAATGCAGGTAGACTTGTTTTGCAGTTGATCCGAAAAATCATTCCAGATACTATGGTCTTCCAGAAATCCATGCAGAAATACGACCGCTGGTCCCTGGCCTTTCACCGTGTAAAAAATGGTTCCTGAACCTGATTGAAGTTGCTTTTCCATTTGAATGATATTAATGTGTTGTTTTGCCTTCGTGCGACTGGGTAAATACTTCATCAACCGCTTCCCAAAGTTCTATTTTATTTCCTTCCGGATCCATGATATGTAAAAATTTACCGTATTCATATGTTTCAATTTCATCCAGGATGGTTACGCCATTTTTCTTTAAATCTTTCACCAGCTTTTCCAGGTCGCCTACCCTGTAATTGATCATAAATTCTTTTTCAGAAGGTTTGAAATAGGTGGTACCTGCATCGAAAGGGCTCCATTGTAGATAATTCTTTTGCTGATCATCAGCATTCCTGAATTCAAACAGCGACCCATATTCGTCAGTAACTAAACCCAGGTTATCTGAATACCAATCCTTCACTTTTTGTGGGTTTTCGCATTTAAAAAATATACCGCCGATACCCTGCACTTTGTAATTCTTTTTATCGCTCATATTATTTATTGCTATTTTTACTTTTTTATAATGAGTGAAGCAAATCTACATAAAAGCAATAAGAAAGCACGGGTTGAGCCGTCGCAATGGGTGAACGAGTACGGCGATTTTCTGTATATGTATGCTTATGCCCGTGTGCAATCCAAAGAAATTGCCGAAGACCTGATGCAGGAAACTTTCCTGTCGGGCTTAAAAGGATTGGATTCATTCCGGGGCGAAAGTGCCGAACTTACCTGGCTTACTTCTATTTTAAGAAGAAAGGTGATCGACCATTACCGGAAGTCAAGTACAAAAAAAGAAACACCGGCCTCGCAATTTGCTTCTCCTTTTCAGAGTGAAGATGATTATGATGGACATTGGGTGATGGAGAGGGCACCCAAAGACTGGCAGGCGAAATCAGAAAACCCCATGCAGCAGGAAGAGTTTCAGAAGATAATGGATAACTGCCTTTCGCTTTTACCCGATAAGTGGAAATCAGTTTTTGTGCTCAAAGTAATTGAGGAAATGCAAAGCGATGATGTATGTAAGGAAATGGGATGCACCTCGTCTAACCTGTGGGTTATTTTGCACCGGGCCCGTTTACAATTAAGGGAGTGCATTGAAAATAAGTGGCTATCATGAATAAAATGAAAATATTAATGATGAAAGGCATGAACAAGATCATGCTCAGCTGCGATACTGCCACCTATTTAATTACAAGAAGTGAATATGAAAAATTGAGTTGTATAAATAGGATGCAATTAAAAATGCACCTGGTCGGTTGCAAATATTGTCGGCGTTTCGCCGAACAGTCAAAATATATTTCGGAACAATTGAAAAAAGTCAGAAATCCCGAAACACAAAATATTACCGTTTGCTTAACTGAAAAGCAAAAACAAAAAATCAATCTGGCTATTGAAAATCAGATAAATAAAGTTTAATAAAAGGGTATTTGATGTTTTTTATGACTGAACACAGTTGTGTGCTAGGAAAAATAAATGCAAAAATTTAATCAAACATGCAACCTTTTCTCTACAACAGGAGTCTAAGTAAGTGATTATCCTATTTTCATAGGCAATGGTTTTAGTTAATCTGGGAAACGAAAAGGGCAGCTCCAAAACTGCTCTTTTCTATTTTAAGTGCCAACCGTTTTCGATCTAAAAATCATTATTATCAATACTGATGTGTGTATAAGTTGGCCTACCTGTTTGACAGAATACGCATTCTTTCGTATTTTTGCAGTTGAGAGCTGGCTTTTAAACTACTATTTCGACTTGTTGTGTCAGGAATCATTATTGAAAATCTGATCCGTTTTTCCATGAGAAAGGAATTTTATCATATTATATTTCTGTTATTGTTATCAAGTGCTGTTGGATTTGCGCAAAAAACCATACCTACTACAAATGCAGAAGCACTTGAATCATTTGCCAGAGAAAAAACGAATGCCTTTGAAAAACAAAAAGCCTATGCCATTGAATGGGCAAACCTAAATGGCTATCCGGTTAGGTTTGAGGTAGAAGGACGACTAATTGAAATACAATATATTGATGCATTTGGAAATCCCCAATATTACATCACGGATAATTCGGTGGCGGCTTCTACCATATCTACAGACCAGGTTTATAGTGGTGGTAGTGCGGGATTGAATCTTGATGGCTCGGGCATTACAGTGCGGGAATGGGATGGCGGAGGCGTAAGAATCTCGCACCAGGAATTTGGTGCACGTGTAGTGATGGGCGATGGCGCTTCACCAACCAGTGATCACTCCACACATGTGGCAGGTACCATTATGGCCGCGGGTGTGCAACCCAACGCAAAAGGCATGGCTTTTAATGCCAACCTCAGGGCATTTGACTGGAATAATGATAATGGCGAAATGGGTTTTGAAGCAGCTGCAGGCGCTCTTTTGAGCAACCACTCTTATGGCTTCGTAAGGGGCTGGTACTGGACAGGAACTAACTGGGCATGGAATGGCGATAATTCAATAAGTACGACGGAAGATTATCTTTTTGGATTTTATGATAGTTACTCAAGAGACTGGGACCTAATTGCCCAAAACGCACCTTACTACCTGATTGTTAAATCAGCCGGTAATGACCGCGGAAATGGCCCAGGCACCTTTCCGCCAAATGATGGCCCTTATGACTGTATTGGGCAACAGGGAGTCAGCAAAAACATTTTAACAGTTGGAGCTGTTGAAGATATTCCGGGAGGGTACTCGGGCCCCGCCAGTGTTGTAATGAGTAGTTTTAGTTCCTGGGGCCCTGCTGATGATGGAAGAATAAAACCCGACATTGTAACAAATGGTGTGGGCCTGTATTCCACTGATGATGATAACAATGCGGACTATACAACCATGAGTGGCACATCCATGGCATCACCTTCGGCAACAGGCTCATTGGCTTTGTTGCAGCAGCATTGGGAAGATTTAAACGGTGCAGGAAATTATATGCTGGCTTCCACATTAAAAGCTCTGGTGATACATACAGCCGATGAAGCAGGTGCAAATGATGGCCCTGATTATGCCTATGGTTGGGGATTGATGAATACCCGGAATGCGGCACTAAAAATTTCTGAAGATCAGCTATTAAATGTGGTGGATGAAGTTACACTAAGCCAGGGCAATTCCTATACAAGATCTGTTTATAACAATGGCATGGAACCGCTTAAGGTGACCATTTGCTGGACGGATGCACCTGGTAACCCGGTGGCTGCGCAATTAGACCCACCTGACCTTATGCTAATAAATGACCTGGATATAAGAATTTCTATGGGAGCTAACACTTACTACCCCTGGCAATTAGACAGGAATAATCCGGCAAATGCGGCTACAAATAATGGCGAGAATAACGTGGACAATGTGGAAGTGGTATATATAGCAAGCCCGGTGGCTGGGGATTATACCGTGACGGTTGACCATGACGGGTCATTAAGTAGTGGATCTCAAACTTTCTCCATCATTTTCAGCGGTATCTCTATGAACAATGTACCTCCTGTAGCCAACTTCATTGCAGACGACATTGCCCCTGTAATAGATCAGACAGTGAACTTCACAGACTTATCTTCTAATGGTCCAACTTCCTGGTCCTGGTCATTCTCACCGTCTGCCATTACCTATGTTGGCGGAACCGATGCCACTTCCGAAAATCCGCAGGTACAATTCAATGCGTTAGGTTTATACACAGTTACTCTTGTGGCGACAAACGATTATGGAACTGATATAGAAATAAAAACGGATTATATTGATGTTTCGCCTTGTTCATATTGTTTATCAGAAGGTGATTTGAGTTACAATACAAGTACCACATTGGTCCAGTTTAACACAATAAATAATGCCAGCGGTAAGACAGCTTACAGTGATTTTACTGCTATATCAACAGAGGTGATCCAAGGGTCTGTTCATGACTTAACAGTTAATGTAAATACAGATGGTAATTTTCTTGTGCAGACATTTGCATGGATTGACTGGAACCATGATTGTGATTTTGACGATCCTGGGGAAAGTTATGATTTAGGATGGACATTCGGTACTAGCAATGGGCCTACTAGTGGATCACCATATGCTATTGCTGTGCCTGTGGATGCAACAGAGGGGACAACACGTATGAGGATTTCAACAAGATACCAAATAAATCCGGCTGCTTGCGACTTCGGCTTTGATGGGGAAGTAGAAGATTATACAGTCAATATTCTTCCTAATTTATCACCGCCCATAGCAGATTTTATTGCTGATAATGTGACCCCAGAAACGTTTCAAGATGTTAATTTTACGGATTTGTCAATGAATTCACCAACAAGTTGGAACTGGAGTTTTTTCCCTTCAACAGTTACATTTGTTGGAGGAACGGATGCATCTTCTCAAAATCCCCTGGTGCAGTTTGAAGCTGTTGGATTGTATTCCGTCACACTTTTAGCCACCAACGGGAATGGAAGTGATACGGAGATTAAAACGGATTATATTGATGTTTCAACTTGTTCATACTGTCAATCATATGGAAATATGATTTATGAAACCGGTACAAGGCTAGTAGAATTTAATACCATAAGTAATGCTTCGCCAGAAATAAAGCCAGCCCCTTACAATGATTATACCTCTATTTCAACAGATGTTATCCAGGGTAGCGCTCATGATCTAATAGTTCGCGTAAATACGGATGGAAATTTTACTGTACAAACCTTTGCTTGGATAGATTGGAACCAGGATTGTGATTTTGATGACCCGGGAGAATCTTTCGACATGGGTTCTGCCTGGGGTGTTACAAATGGGCTCACCAGTGCCTCACCTTATAGTGTTAACGTACCAATGGATGCTCAATTAGGAACAACCAGGATGCGCATTGCAACCAGATATCGGTTTGATCCTGCATCATGTAGTATAAATTATGATGGAGAAGTGGAGGATTATTCAGTCAATGTATTGCCTCGTTTAATTACCTGGACAGGAAATAATTCTACAAATTGGGACCTAGCCTCAAACTGGGATCAAAATGTGGTTCCTACATCGCATAACGATGTGCTCATACCTTCGTCTCCTTTGGGAGGACGCTTTCCAGAAATTGCTTCACCAACGATGGATGCCCAGTGCAACAATATGGAAATAGCATCAGGAGCGAATATATCCATATTTGGTGGACTCACCGTACAGGGTGTTCTGACCAACAATGAAGGTGTTGATGGGATAATCATTCAGTCAGATCCAACTACCACAGGTTCGTTAATTACAAGTACTGATAATGTAGAAGCCACGGTTGAAAGGTATTTAACGGATGGTGTAGCGCATTTTATTGGTGCCCCGGTAAACAATGCGGTGATTGGCGATCTTTTCTTTGACCACAATCCGGAAGTATGGTTGTACCAATACCATGAAAATGATGAAAGCTGGGAATTTCTTGTACCGTTGGACACACCTATGCCACTAGGAAAAGGCTATTATACCTGGGTGGATAACACAACCAGACAGAATGTAACTGCTGATTTCCAGGGGTCTCTAAGGGCAACGGATCTTACTCTTAACACATCAACTACGCCTGCACTTGGATTTACACATGACACCCTGGGTTTGAATTTTGTAAGTAACCCATTTCCAAGCGCACTCGATTGGGATATTGGAAGCTGGCAGCTAACAAATATTGATGGAACCATTTGGGTGTGGTCATCAGGTACCGGAAACTATCTTTATAGGAATAGTATGGCACTGGGTAACCTGTCAGAAGGTATAATCCCTGTATCACAAGCATTTTTCATTGAAGCGAATGCTGCAAACCCGATATTAACAATCCCTGCAGACGCTAGGGTGCATGCCTCCCAACAATTTTATATGCCAGACAGGGACGAGACCAATTTGCCATTGATCGTAATGGAAGTTGCTAAAGGAGAAAAAAATGATGAAATTTGGGTGGCATTTCATGAAAATTGCACTGAAGCGTATGACAATGGCTATGATGTTTACAAAAAATTTGGCGATATCTATTCTCCGCAATTTTATATGAAAGAAGGTGATTTAGAATTGAGCATTAACGCACTACCCGAATTACAGGAAAGTGGCAAAACCATACCTTTAGGTTTTTTAGCTGGTGAAAACGGACAACATGAGATACATTTAAAAAAATACGCAGGCCTGGAAAACATAGATGTGATTCTGGAGGATCAGTTTGCTGAGAGTTTCCACATCATTTCAGAAATGCCTTCCTATAGTTTTTTTGCAAATACGACTGATACACCTGATCGGTTTCTATTGCATATCGGAACTATTGTTACAGACATGCCCAAAACTGAAATTTCTTCGGGTTACTACATATATGCCAGCCAACAAACCATTTATATTGAGCGATCAGGAATGGCAATAAATCAGAAAATAAACGTACAATTAATTGATTTGTTCGGACGTACCCTTTCAGAATCATCTTTTTCACCTGCTAGTTTGAATACTGTAAAAACGAACCTAATTGACAACATAGCAATTGTCAGGGTAATGGATGAAAAGGGAAATGTAACTACCGGGAAAGTATTTGTAAAATAAATGCGCAAAAAAAAGGCGACAAATGCCGCCTTTAATTTTATAATGATTCTGCCATCGTTCGTTCAACATCTGCAATTGTTTTTGGAATGGGTTTTCCAAGAACTCTGTAACCGGTTTCTGTAACCAGTACATCGTCTTCGATTCGTACACCTCCAAAATCTTTGTAAGTCTCAACGATTTCGTAGTTAATAAAATCTGTGAATTTACCTTCAGCTTTGAATTGATCAATTAACTCCGGTATAAAATAGATGCCGGGTTCTACGGTCAGCACAAAACCAGGTTTTAATTCTTTTCCTAACCTAAGATAAGCTGTACCAAATTCTTTTGAACGGATGGTCTGTTCATCGTAACCCACATTGTTTTCGCCCAGTCCTTCCATGTCATGCACATCCATGCCCATCATATGTCCCAGGCCATGGGGCAGGAATAAGGTGTGTGCCCCGGCTTCGACGGCATCATCCGTATCTCCTTTCATCAACCCAATATTTTTTAAGCCATCCACGATGGTCCGGGCTGCCAGAAAATGCACATCCCTGTACTTGATGCCAGGTTTAATGGCCTCAATAGAGTTCATATTGGCATCGAGCACAATTTGATAAATATCTGCTTGTCTTTTACTGAATTTGCCCCCAACCGGAACCGTTCTGGTAATGTCGCTTGCATAATGAAGTTGTGTTTCAGCACCCGCATCAGTGACCATCATCCGTCCTTCTTCCAGTACATTTCCGTGGTAATGGTTGTGGAGTGTTTGGACATTCATGCTAAGTATGATAGGGAATGAAGTTGGGCCACCAAGTGCCAGTGAAATACCTTCAATTGTGCCGGCAATTTTTTGTTCAACCACACCCGGCTTTGCCATTTTCATAGCGGTTGTGTGCATTTCGTAAGCGATATCAACTGCTTTTTCAATTTCCGCTATTTCGTATGCATCTTTGATCTCTTTGAGTTTTACCACGGCTTTGATGAGTTCGACTGAAGCTTTCTTCCTGATGTCAAAAACAGATTTGTTGAGCAATTGTGCCAACTGGATATCGGTTTCGCCCCGATAAGGTGGAAGGAAATGAATTTCCTGACCGTTTTTTAGTGCCTTTTCAATCAAACTGTTTAGTTCGTTCATTGGAGAGGTATTTGAAATCCCAACCTGGGCAGCCAGTTCAGCTACTTTTGGCTGGGGACCCATCCAGATAATATCGTCAATATCAAAATCATTTCCAAAAATATACTCCTGATTGTTATCGAAATCAATTACAGCAGTAAAACCGGGCAAATCAATGCCGAAAAAATACAGGAAATGACTGTCCTGCCTGAAATGGTAAGTGTTGGCAGGATAATTAAAAGCAGCTTCCACATTTCCCGGAAATAGTGCAATTCCTGTTTGGAGTTCTTTCTTTAACCGGTTTCTTCTATCGATATAAACTTCTTTTTTGAACATATGTATTGCGTTTAAATTTTAAAAATGAGGCGTAAAGTTACTATAAATTTGAACAGGCATTTGTGATTGATGGCATCGAAAGTGCTCTTCTCTGTGAACGATAGGTTTATATTTATATTTTTGATTGATTATTGCGTACTATGAGCAAACAACTTCTCATTATCTTACTGCTTCTCATCCAGATCATTTATTTTCTTGGTGCAGTTTTAATTGCTTTGATGGATAATGATGCGACACAATATGCCACCATTGCCATGCAGATGCATAAGTCCGGTTCATTTCTGGAGGTTGCATACCGGGATACAGATTACCTTGATAAACCACCATTACTATTCTGGCTATCGTCCTTGTCTTTTTCTGCCATAGGTGTTTCTCAATTTGCTTATCGTTTACCTTCCCTAATCATAAATGTACTGGGTATTTATGCCACTTTCAAACTGGCTGAATTGCTTTATGGCAAACGTGTGGCTTTATTGGCTGCCTTAATCTATGCGAGCGCTTTCGGTATCGTACTTTTTAACCATGATGTAAGAACAGATACCATGCTCACTGCTTTTGTAATCTTCAGCATTTGGCAGTTAATGGTTTATATAAAACATGGAAAAATAGTCAATTTTGTACTCGGTTTTGCAGGCATTGGAATAGCGATGCTTGCAAAAGGTCCCATTGGTTTAATGGTACCAGCAATTGCACTAGGTTGTCAGTTAATCTATAGCAAGCAATGGAAGTTTGTGTATCAGTGGCGCTGGTTAACAGGATTAGCCATTATTCTGATTGTTTTAAGTCCGATGTTAATTGGTTTGTACAATCAGCATGGCATTGAAGGAATTGAATTTTATTTCTGGACCCAGAGTTTCGGGCGTTTAACGGGTGAGAATGTATGGGTGGATACATCGGGTTCCCTGTTTTTTGTGCATTCGTTTCTC
>JAZBOW010000349.1:0-2290 GCA_036351335.1 Bacteroidales bacterium
AATATTGTTCTAAAAGGTTCTCATAAAGGTCGGCTTGTTTTTGCCAATACATTTCCTGAAACTGTTAAATTTAATGCAAACGTTAAAATCACAGAAGCATATGCTCCTTTCGAGATGTGGATGGGGCGTACTGAACATATGAGAGGTACTGTGTCTTTCGAGACTGCTCCACCTTCGGCTGTTTTGGTAATGCGAATAAATTAATATGGGGTATCCGATCAATACCCGTGATTTTCGTTTATAATTTTTTTATATGTTACTGGTTCTACAGTAACAGCTTGTTCAAGCAGTCGCATAAATAAAAGCCCCCTACTATTTGAGGTTCTTCTATTGTATCGGAACACATACTCATCAAGGTAATACCCCAGTTTATTTTTATTCAGATAACTTTGATGCGTTCCCAGTAGCCATCTTTTTAATAAAGAGGCTATTCTGTGTACATTGGGCAATATTTCTTCATTTCCTTCTTTTGCTATTGCTCTTTGCACTTGGTGTATGTAGCCCATTTTTTCTAATTCTGTATAGCTTGACCAACCATCAGTAATGATAGTTGATGACGGTTCAATGTTTTTTTCAATAAAGTTTTTCAAGCTTTTAGCTGATGCATCCTGTATCTTTTCCAGCCTAACTCTACCAGTTTTTCGGCCTTTTACTTCGACAGCTACAGCTATTAAACTTTTGCCTTCCGCTCCACGTCCTCGCTTTCCCATGGTTTTCCCTCCAACAAGAACTTCATCAACCTCTACAGTCCCACGTAATTTGCTTCTACCGCTCAATACCATCAAACGCCTGAATTTGTGCAACCAAGTCCATGCTGTTTGATAATTACCCAATCCAAGTATTTTCTGCAAACCTTTTGCACTGACACCATTTTTTTGAGCAATCATCCACCAAATAGCACGGAACCACACTAATAGAGGCTTTGTTGTTTTATGAAATATTGTATTAGCTGTCACTGTTGTTTCTTTATGGCAGTCACTACATTCATATCTTCCATTAATCTTTTTCCAAAACCTGATCGAGCCACATTGAGGACACTCAAAGCCATTTGGCCATCTCAATGAAACCAAGTAATCAATGCAGTCCTGTTCCGTTTTAAACATTTCTTCAAATTCCATTTGGTTTGCTGGATATTTCATCCTGTAAAGTTAAAACTTCACGGGAGATGATCGGATACCCCATTTAATTTAATTAGAGCTGATCCAAAACACCGATTTAACCGGATTCAAACTCAAGCTAAATTTAGTGAATTCTTGCCCTTCCTCTATGACTTTTTCTAAAGCTACTGTTTTATTAATTAGTCCCGTGTGTGGATTCCATTCGTGAAGTTTTAAATTTCCACGAACCAGAACTTCCGTATTAATTTCCTCATCGCTAGAATTGGTAAAAAGGAAAATATCTTGCCCATCTTTTATTTTATGAATGTAGTTAAACTTACCAAAATCAGTGGCCAATTCCGGATTATTTACAAACTGAACATCGGGCGAAATTGTCTCAAGCGCCTGAGCGATATTACTTTTATTGGGTTGAGGAATAAAGATTGCCACTCCACCTTTTCCATTTGTATTTTTCAGGATTTTGCTTTTGTTCTGAGTGAGGGCATCTATTCCAAAAATATCCTGCACCAATTCTACTACTTTCTGGTCTCCACTCATTTCGGATGATTTATAAGGAAGTTGGGTGGTTGAAATAATCGTTCCACCACTTTCATAAAAAGCTTTTAGTTTTTCTAATGTTTTATACGAAATGGTTTTGCAACCGGTTAGAATCATCACTTTGTATTCCTGAAAGTTTTCGGCATTGTTTAACTTAACTTTTGCGTTTTCTATCTGATATTTGTCCTCCAGAAAAAATTCGGGGTGCACAAAGGTAAAATCACGGCGGATATCGTTTGACAGAATTCCGCTAATATCCTGGTAATCGGTTTCATCTGACACATAAAATCCCTGACGAATACCTTCGGGATTATCAAAAATAAAATGCCCGGCCAGTTCCTCAATAGGGTACATTACACCAATTTCAGAAATACGGCGACCACCTTGTAACAGCATACACGAGCGACCAACAAATTTTGAATAGGCCGGCAATGCAGGTGCAATTTCTTCATTATACGATGAAACCAAAGGTGCGATATAAACTAACTCAGGATTGTACCACATACCATGAGGAACCACAAAATTTACCCCACGGGCAAAACTTTCGAACATAGGTCGGTAGAGCATTAAGGAATCAAAATGTTGGTCTTTTTCGCGGAAAGCACCATAAATTTCTGTAGAAACAACTGGTCGGT